>JANPGU010000149.1:0-12697 GCA_031424095.1 Gammaproteobacteria bacterium | reverse complement strand
AACTGAAAGCCAAGGCCGTCATCTACATCAACACGGACGGCAACGGGCGTGGCTTCCTCGCCGCGCAGGGCAGCCATGATTTCCAGCACCTGGTCAACGAAGTCGCGCGCCAGGTCAAGGATCCGCAAACCGGCGTCACGGTTGCGCAACGACTGCGAGCCCGAACTCGCGTGCAGGCCTTTGATGGCACGGCGAAGGTCGATGAGCGTGTGCTCAAGGCGGCCGAAGGCGATGGCGACCTGCCGATCGGCGCGCTCGGCTCGGGCTCGGACTATTCGAGCTTCCTGCAGCATCTGGGATTGCCCGCACTCAATCTTGGCTACGGCGGCGAGGATGAGAGCGACGGCGTCTACCATTCCATCTACGACAGCTTCCACCACGTGACGACCTTCGACGACCCCGGCCTGAAGTACGGCGCGCTGCTGTCGAAGACGGTGGGACGGCTGGTGCTCGCCATTGCGGACAGCGACACACCGCCGCAGCGTTTCGCGGATTTCGCCGACACCGTCGGTATCTATCTGGACGAAGTGAAGAAGCTGGTCGCAGATCGCCGCAGCCAGGACGAAAAGCGCGCTCAGCTGATGGCCGATGGCGCGTTCACGCTTGCCAGTGATCCCCTGCAGCCGATCAGCGCGGCGATCGAGAAGGTGGCAACCCCGCATGTCGAGCTGGCGCCGCTGGAAAATGCAGTCGACAAACTAGCAAATGCCGCCAAAGCCTACGACGCCGCCTACGCTGAGAAGGGTTTCGCGCTGGCGCCGGCAACGCGTGACAAGCTCAATGCCCTGCTGCGCGACATCGATCAGTTGCTGCTCGACGAGCGTGGTCTACCGGGGCGTCCCTGGTACCGGCATCTGATTTATGCGCCCGGCCGCTTCACGGGTTATGGCGCCAAAACATTGCCGGGTGTGCGCGAGGCCATCGAGGAGCGACGCTTTGACGACGCCAATGAGTACGCGGAACGAACGGCCAAAGTGCTCGTGGCTTATGCGGTGCGGCTTGATCAGGCCCGGGCGCTGCTTGAATTGAAGTGAGCGCGCCTGCGCTCACTTCGAGACCTGATGTGACCCGGGGGCTTGCGCACCAAAGCGTAGCTACTGCTGGAACTCCGGCGTCATGTCCTTGCAGGGCTGCTTCTGGAACGGCACGTCCGACAGATACATGATGTCGTAACTCTCGTACGGAGCCGCCAGGTTCACCGGGTCGGTGACCGAATAGTCGCGCCGCAGCGAGAACTTCTGCGGATCGAAGGTGAAGCGCTCGACGATACGCATCTGTTCGCTGCTGCGCGTCGGCGGCGACAGCAAGCCCGCGGCGAATCCGACGGTATCGACAGTGAGCGTATTGCCCTGCCAGCTGCCGATCGAATGGCCGGCGTAGCTCGGCTTGATTTTGTCAGGGTGCTTGGCCATGCCGACGTGGACGCGGCGCTCGAAGTTGTACAGGCCGTAGGTGATATCGATGATCTTCTCGCCGCTGGCCGTGGTCTTCTGCGTGAAGCGGTTGATCGGCCAGTCCGCGGTCCAGTCGCGGATGAAGCTCGTTGGCTTGCAGTTGAACCACGGATTGTCCTTGGGGTCCAGCCGGTTGAAAGTCTTGGACGACTTTTCGCCTTCGGCCGTGTACACGATCTTCGGCCGCGGTGGCTGCGTGGCCTGCACCTGCTGCAGCGTGATCTTGCCGGCCGCGAAATCCTTCACCATGCTCTTGGGGATCATCGAGCCATTGCCGCCGCTCGGCGGAACGGTGAGCACGAGCTGCTCCACGGCCCAGTCGCCGCTGATGTTCGGCTGGCCGTCTGCGAGTTTCAACGGACGCTTCGAGGTATCGACCGCCTTGGTCTGGAACTGGTCGTTGCGATTGAGCTTGGGTCCATCGCCGAACTTGAAAGACTCGATGTAGCAGGCATTGGCATCCAGGCGATGCGGGTGCCCCTCGATCTCGACGTGCGCCCCCTGCTTGAACATGGCGCTGGTCCAGCCGGACCGTTTCAGCAGCGTGGCCGCACGCATCTCACAGCGCAGGTGCAGCTTCTTGCCGGTTTCGTCAACCGCATCGATTTCCATGTAGGAGTGCGGGTTGATCAGGTGCATTTTGGTCATGGTTCCAGACCAGTTCTTCGCGATGTTCATCTGGAACTCGCCGAAACTGTGGTGCGCCAGCGCCGGCGCGGCAAGGCCAGCCAGGGTCGTTGCGAAAATGGTTGACCGCACAACTTTGTATGACATGGACTCGCCCCCGGATCAATTATTCGTCTGCAACGAGTATAAGGGCGCCGCTCCGACTTGGCTTCTGGATATAGGCCATGCAGCGCTGCCTGCGGCCATCGTCTTCGGACTTCGAAGGATTTGCCGCGCTACTGCTATTGAGCACAGCGGATGCGGTACACCACGAGGTGGCCGCCATGCGACCGGTTAGTGCTTGAGCCCGTGCTCAGCCATCAGCGCAGCATTCCTGGCGCTGCTGCGCTGGAATGCCGGTCGCGCCTCCAGACGCGCGACGTATTCGGTGAACACCGGCTTCGGTTCGATCATCTTGAACATCAGGAAATAGCGCAGCGTGCCGCCAAAGATGGCGTCCGCCATCGAGAAGCGCTCGCCCAGCAGGTACGGTCCCTTCGAGAGCGCCGACTCGGTGGCTGCAAGCATGTCGTCGTAGTTGCCCCAGCCCACGGCGCGAACGTTGAACTCGCCGCCGGAGGTGCGGGCAGCGGCGGCGGGCTCCATGACCGATGGAGTAAACAATGCCCAGCGCAGATATTTACCGCGCGCAGGATCGTCGAGCGCCGGTGTCAGGCGTCCGGCCGCGTAGCGGTCGCCGAGATACAGCGCAATGGCTGCGCTTTCGGTGACGACGATTTCACCGTCGGTGAGGGTGGGCAGCTTGCCCATGGGATTCAGTGCCAGCAGTTCTGCTGACTTCTGCGCACCGGCCATGATGTCCACCCAGCGCAGTTCATACTCGACGCCGACTTCCTCGAGCATCCAGAGCACATTGGCGGCGCGCGAAAACGGATGGTAGTAGAGAACGATTGCCACTCTGGTCTCCCTTGATGGCGGCAATCCGCGCGCCTGATATTTTCCACTATAACACCATCGCGGCTGCTCCTAATTCCTCTTGGTATCTATCAGAACGCGATTCCCCTATGCTTTTCTGAATGAATCAAATGATCCGACCGCTACGTCGTGCTTGCTGCCTGCTGACGCTGCTCGTCGCTATGCAATGGAGCTCCCTCGCGATGGCTACCGAAGAACCCACCTATCAGCTGATTGAAAAGTCAGGCGCGTTCGAGATCCGTGACTACGGCAGCATCACGATTGCCGAAATGATGGTGAATGACGATTTCGACTCCGCCGGAAGCAGGGCCTTCGGCACGCTGTTCGGCTATATCAGCGGCAAGAATCAGACAAAGCAGAAAATCGCCATGACTGCCCCGGTGATGCAGCAGGCAGAGGCCGATGGAAGTTACCGCGTAGGATTCATCGCGCCGTCCAGCTATTCCCTGAAGTCCGCGCCAGTGCCGGCGGATCCCAATGTCCGGCTGCGAGAGCTCCCGTCGCAGCGCATGGCAGTAATTCGTTACTCGGGCCGCTGGACAGAAAAGAACTTCCGGGAACATGAAGCCAGGCTTCTGGTCTTCATCAGGGACCGCAAGCTCGGCGCCATGGGCTCCTCAATCTACGCCCGCTATAACGCACCGTTCGTTCCCTGGCCGATGCGCCGTAATGAGGTGATGGTTCCGGTCGCCGGCGGGCCATAGGCCAGAGACCGGAAATTGGTGGAAAGAGAGAAAGCAATAATTTCCAAGCAGGAACCGGATTCTAAAGCGCTTTTCGTAATTGCGCTGCACTGCGAGAAGCAATCAAGGTTCCGGCACTGCACGATCGCGATTTTGCCCGCCAATCACCACTTAGTCATGCATGACTAATGCGGTATCGGCAGTTTGGCCGACGATAGCTGGTGAACCGAAGCGGTCGGTCGCGAGCGCCTGCTATCCCGAATACCAAGCCGCGTTGCTACTCAAGAGCAGGGAGACGGCACAGAGGCTTCAGAAATAGCCCTCGCGCTTCTGTTGTTCCAGCGAACCACCCGCATCCTGATCACCGATTCGGCCCTGGCGCTCCGAGCGCGGAGAGGCAATGGTTTCCTCAAGCACTCCTTCCAGTCCTGCAGCTTCGGACTCAACCGCGCCAGTGACCGGCCAGCAGCCCAGTGTGCGGAATCGTACGCGGCGGTCCGTAACGATATCTCCGGGGCGAAAGCGCATCAGACCCGGGTCGTCCACGACAATCAGTGTGCCGTCGCGTTTCAGCACGGGCCGGGTAGCGGCGAAATAGAGTGGTGCAAGTTCCAGCTTTCTGGTGAACGCGTAGGCAAGCACATCCAGTTCGGTCCAGTTGGAAATCGGGAATACTCTTGCGGTATCGCCTTTGCGGAGCCGCAAGTTGTAGAGCTTCCACAACTCTGGCCGCTGCTGCTTTGGATCCCAGACATGATTCCTGCCGCGCACGGACACGATGCGTTCCTTGGCGCGCGAGCGCTCTTCGTCACGGCGCGCGCCGCCGAAGATGACATCATATCGACCTTCGTCGAGCGCAGCCTTGAGGGGCTCTGTGCGCATGATGGTCGTGTACTGATCGCCGTGATCGAAGGGATTGATGCCAGCAGAACGTCCTGCCTCGTTCGCCCGGACAATAAGGTTGAATCCCGCCTTCTTTGCAAAGTGATCGCGAAAGTCGAGCAACGACTTGAACTCTCAGGTCGAATCGACATGCAGCAGGGGCATTGGCGGCGGTGCGGGGTGGAAGGCGCGGCATGCAAGATGGGCAAGGACTGTCGAGTCCTTGCCCGCCGAAAACAGCAGTACCGGGTTTTCCGATTCCGCAACCGCTTCCCGCATGATGTGGATGGCTTCCGCCTCAAGCCGGTCCAGATGCGATTGACGCGCCGCCATGTAAGTCATGGACGTACGCGCGGGACAGCTTCATGCCAGCCACCCTCCACGTATTGCTCGACTGCGTCGTTGCCGAAGCGAAGCAGGTAAAGCCATCGATTGTTCACCAGGCGGCGCACAATGGCGTGTTTGTTCAGCACATCTTTGATCATCTGGCGGGGAGCGTCGATGGCAACTGACAAGCGCAGAGGCGCATGCATCCAGCGGTCGCCGTCGTGGACAGACTGCCGGGCAAGTCCGATGCGCAGGTCGCCGGTATTACCCTCGAAGACCCCGATTCGACCGCAGGCCACGTTGTGCAGCACCTTGTTGCCACTGCCGAACCGGTCAGGGTCAACGGTGGAAGCAAAGTACTGCAGGTTGATCCAGTGGGTAACGATCATGGGTGCGGTCATGATGAGCTCCAGCACCTTGCCGTCGTGGTCGTGCTCCCATCTGTAGTCATGCAGGAATGCACGACCATCCAGGTTGAGGCCCAGAGTTCGCGCCCGAGGTGCAACAACGAATGCGGCATTGCCCGCAAGCCCCCATTCGGGGCGGGTCTGCGCCCAGTCATTGGCTCGGCGACGAACAGCTTGCAGAAGCGCCTTGTCGCTGTTGATTTGCACCCCGAGACCGAGCATTGGTGCGCGTTCAGCGCGTGTGCGGCTGCCAGCTGTCGTCAGCGATTGCTTGAGCATGGCGAAGTCATGCGCGTGACTTTCCGGCAGGTTCGCAACGTCGAGGAAATGGATCTCGTCGGTGGTCGTATTGTGCAGGGCTGCAACAGCGAAGGTATCGGGAGGTATCTCGAGGTCGCGTCGAAACAGTGCAGCGCGCACGCTGGCATGGTTGATCAGATCAGCCAGCACGCGTGCGTTCACTTCCCCGGTCTGTCCTCCGCAGGCGCCGCAGTCGAGTGCTGCGACCTGTGGGTTGTTGGCGCTCTGGCTGCCATGACCTACCAGAACCAGCAGTCTTGCGAAGCCGCTGGTCAGACTCATCGCACGCAGGATGGACTCGACGAGGTCTGAACGCTGATCAGCGCTGCTCGCAGCGTCGCTGCACAGATGTGGTCGCAGCAACCTGTTCGCGGATTGATCAAGTCCGAGCGACTCGACGCGGGTACCGTTGTCGCCCCGGTACTTTCGGACCAGTGCGCCGAGATACCCCAGCCCCAAAGTCTCGACCAGCGAGAAGGCTCCGGTCGGCAACCGCATGAAGGCCTGCGATGCCGCCCTTGATCGCAGCGCGCTGTGCCGCTTGTGGATGATCGACTGGTCGAGAGCCGTATCGCCGGTCGTGTCGGTAACATGGATCGATGGCGCGAGCAGGCCGGGAAGTTGTGGGCGGCAAACCGTCGCGCCTATTGGCTTGTAGCTGATCGGCAGGCCAAAGAAACCCGCGAATCCGCGGGTGTGGATCGCCGGATCAACAGCTTCGAGATTGCGCCGAAATCGCTCGGACCGGACATCTATGCAGAACACCAGTTGCGCCAGAGGCCGCGCTGGCGCCGAATCAGTGCTTGCGCTGGCCGCGACGGAATTGAATTGCTCGACCAGACGCCGCTGATAGGTGATTTCGTGCGCACGTTGCCATATCTCCTCCGCAGTCCCGACCGGCGTGGGCTGCACAGTGCGCGCCTGCTCCCATTGGTTTCGCCAGCGCGTCCATGCTGAGTCGGCATCACGCCGTCCATCATCGAGCAGCACTTCCCAACCAAGGCGGATGGCCAGCAGCTCGCGCAAGTTGGCATCGGTGGTGCCGCGAAGCCCCGCCTGCCAGGCCAGGTAGGCGCACCAGGATGCCCAGCCATTGATCCTGAGCAGACATGCCTGCAGCAGTTCAGTGAAATCCCTCTCCTGGACCTGCAGGCGTTCCAGCGTCCATTGGATTGCCTGATCAGCGTTTGCAGGCAGCTCGCGTGAACGTGCCCGGATCTCCGGCGCATGCATCAGCGACTCCAACGAATGATCCACATGCAGGCCCGCGCGCCATCCCGCGTAAAGGCCTTCGTCCTGGGTGCGATGCCAATCTGCCTGATGCTGGTCGAAATGCGATGCGCAGTACTGGCTGATCTGCTGTGTGATCGTTTCGCGCCACAGGGGCGCGCGCTCGCGCAGCGGGTCAAGGTCGAGAGTGTCGGAAAGAAGGGGCAGCCCGCGGAACTCGTCGCGCGAACCTCGCAGCGCGGCGACAGCGCTCTCAACGGTATGCGGCGCGCCTTTTTCCAGGATGGCAGCGCGCAATGCTGCAGCCGTGATTTCTCCGCTGAGCCAGGCGCGCTGGTATTCCCCGGCTTGCAGCGCCATTCGACTGCCGAGCAGCGTGCGCAGGGACTCCGCCGCATCTTCGAAGGGGCGGTCGACGAAGCCCCAATAGGGGTTCACTGCGATCTGCTGGTCGAGTGGCCAGCTCGGGGCGATGGCTTTGATTGCCAGGTCCACAGCAGCTGCGTACTCCGGGCCGCTCATACGGCGCTCTTGGGCAGGTTCGCGGGCCACAGCCGGAAGATCAAACGGGTAAACCGTTCATCCAGGTAGAAGCCGGCGTAAACCCAGTGGTATAGCCGATCGCGGAGAGCCCCACTGGCGCCTGTTACCGATTTCCACTGTGCAAGGTACAGTCCGGCGAAACACAGCAGTACCCATGCCGCAAGCAGCGGGTGGGTAATGGTCGGGTAGACGCCAATGCGCGCACTGAAAAGCCAGTGCCATCCGAAGTAGAGCAGTGTTGCAGCAAGCACCAGTCCTGATCTGCGCAAATAGTGCAGCGTTCCGTGGCTGGGCGCCCACAGCAGCGTTGCAAGGCCGCAGGAAAGCAGCACCAATGCCGTCCAGGACGGTGGTGGAAATTGCAGTGTGGCCAGCAGCAGGGCGGCGGATCCAAGGACGAAGAATGCCGTGACGGACAGGGAAACAATCGGCACAAGGATCGAGCGGGCGCGCGAACCGCCTTGTGCAGCCGCGAGCAGATCCCGCCGCCGACTTTCCTGCACCGCTTCGCCGGAAGTCAGAAACGCGTGTGCCTTGTAGAGCGAGTGCGCAACCAGGTGCAGCAGTGCCAGATCGTAAAGGCCCAGTCCGCATTCCATCAGCATCAAGCCCATCTGCGAGCACGTGGACCAGGCCAGGCGCACCTTGATTGTGACGCGCGTCATCATGACAAGGCCAGCCAGCACTGCCGTGAGGCTGCCGACTATTACGAGCAGCGTCTGGGCGGAAGGGCTGGCAGAGATCAGCGGCGCCAGGCGGATGAGGACATAGCCGCCGAGATTCACGACCCCCGCATGCAGCAGTGCGGAGACCGGAGTCGGGGCCTCCATGACCTGGATCAGCCAACCATGCAGTGGTAGTTGTGCGGACTTCAGCATGACCGCAATGGCGATGAGCACCGCGGCAGCAGCAGCTGCTGGCGGCAACGCAGCTGTGCTGCTGGCAAGCTTCCCAAGCAGGTCGAGGTTCAGCGTGTCCCATTGCCGGTATAACAGGACGGCGGCCGCCAGCAGGCACGTTTCAGCCAACCGGCTGGCAAGAAACTTCTTGTGCGCCACGATGAGCGCTGCAGGCCGGTCGCTGTAGAAGGTCAGCAGGTGATCCAGCGCGATGCTGCTAGCCACCCATGCAGCAATGAGCACTCCCAGGTTCTGGCTCAGCACGACCGTGCTGACTGACGCAAGCGTGCTGAGGAAGGCAATGACGAAGCGGGCTTGGCCTGGCTCTCCCTGCAGATAGCGGCTGGAGAAGTCACCGATGATCCAGCCAAGAAACGCGATGAGCGCTGCGACCAGCAGCGCCGGTGGAAAGGCGCCGGTGGCTGTCCCGGTGCTTGCCCCAATTGCGTACATGCCGGTGAGGACGATCGAGAGAAGTCCGCCGGTGGTGGCAATGGCGAGGATCTGCCAGATGCGGGTCCGGCACAGACCTGCCAGCAATGCACTCATGCCGAAAAGCGCGGGCGAAAGCCAGGGCAGCCATTCCAGCAGTTGGATCATCAGTTTCCCTGTCATTGGCGCGATTCAGACAAGTATCCCGGTGAGGTGGCAGTCTGTAAAATAGAATAAAGTAAACAAAACGTTCTTCTGGAGAGAACATGAGAAACCTGAACTTCCGCCACCTCCTCTATTTCTGGCAGGTTGCCAAGGAGGGCCACCTGACGCGCGCGGCCACGCGCCTGCATGTTTCGCAGTCGGCTCTTTCGTCGCAGATTCGGCAACTTGAGTCCTATCTCGCACGCCCCTTGTTCGACCGGACGGGAAGAACGCTGGTGCTGACCGAGTTCGGTACGGTGGTGCTTGACTATGCCGACGGAATCTTCGGACTCGGTCAGGAACTCATGGCGAGTGCAAGAGGTGGCGAAGGACAGCGTGTGCAGCAGCTGCGCGTGGGCGCGGTGGCGACTCTATCCCGCAACTTTCTCGAAAACCTGCTGCGTCCGATGCTCGGTCGAAAAGACATCCGCCTGAATCTCGAATCGAGCAGCCTTGAAGAGCTGCTCGAGCGGCTGAAGGTTCACAACCTGGATGTTGTCCTTTCCAATCGTCCGGTAGTTGCCGAGGTGGGAAGGCCATGGCGGTGCGTTCGCATTGATCGGCAATCCGTCTGTCTGGTCGGTCCGCCGCGGCCCAGATCGGCCCCATTCAGGATGCCTGCTGACGCCGCCGGGCAGCGATTCGTTCTCCCCGGATCCAGCAGCGACATCCGCAGCCAGTTTGACGTGTGGTGCGAGAAAGCCGGCATCCGGATCGATATCGCGGCCGAGGTTGATGACATGGCAATGCTGCGGCTTCTGGCGCGCGATTCCGGCGCCTTCACGGTAGTTCCCGAGGTAGTGGTTCAGGACGAGCTGCATGAAGGCCGACTGCAACGGTATTGCGCCGTGCCGGGCGTGTTCGAGAACTTCTATGCCA
The DNA here is from genome assembly GCA_031424095.1 of Gammaproteobacteria bacterium. Taxonomy (GTDB): domain Bacteria; phylum Pseudomonadota; class Gammaproteobacteria; order Steroidobacterales; family Steroidobacteraceae; genus ZC4RG30. The sequence goes on along the minus strand of JANPGU010000149.1, from coordinate 2,855 downwards.
TCACCACTTTCCGGCACAGCCCCTCGTCGATCGTCCAGCAGTTGCTGGCGCGCCGCAGGAAAAGCCGAGGAGCCAGGTCCGGTACATAAGGGCGATGCGCGGCGCGTGCTGGCACGCGTGGGTCCGTTACCTGAGCGCTATGAGAGGCCCTGGCCCGGGCCAGCGGCACCCCCGAATAGTTTCCGAGGGATTGCGTCTTCTGCCTTTCGCCAAACTGGGTTCGTCGGCGAGGCGCAGCAAGCTGCGAATCTGTGCTGACACCCGCCGCAGTCGCGTTCAGACGCCACAGCGCAATGCCGATCTCGAGAAGCATAGGAATCGCAAGCCACTGACGCGTGTTCACGCGGCTTGCGGTAGACGGTGCTGCTGCGGTTCAGTTTGCACGCAAGGATTTCTTGCGTGCCACTCTTTCACCAACCAATCAGGCCTGCTGGCGCGCCCTCGGGCCTGGCAGCCACTTTTCCAAATCCGGGGCTACTCGGGAATGAGCACCGTGTCGATCACGTGGATCACGCCATTGTCGGCAGCGATATCCACCGCCGTGACTTTGGCGTCATTCACCTTGACACCACCTGCGGTCGTCACAGTGAGGTCGGAACCCTGCAGGGTCTTCACCTTGCCGGCCTTCACGTCCTTGGACATCACTGCGCCGGCCACGACGTGATAGGTCAGTACTGCGGTGAGTTTGGTCTTGTCGGCAAGCAGCGCCTGCAGCTGGTCCTTCGGCACCTTGGCAAAGGCTGCGTCAGTTGGCGCGAACACGGTGAACGGCCCTGGGCCCTTCAGGGTGTCCACGAGACCGGCCGCCTTCAGCGCGGCGGCGAGGGTAGTGAAAGTGCCGGCTGAAACGGCGGTTTCGACGATGTCTTTGCCCATGACTTGGGTGGCAAACATCGTTGCAGCAGCGATGGCGAACAGAGATTTTTTCATTTTGGACTCCTTTGGGGTTGCAGGGGGCTGGACATATCGTACACAGCAGTGTTCGATGTTGTACCGTTTAAAACGCAATAAAGCGTTTCAATATCGTTTCATATGGGTCAAACTTGGGTATCTACTGAGACAACTACGGGAAGCTCTGGCATATGAACTCAGAACAGACTGCTGGCGTCTACCGCAGCGGAGTTGCCGCGCGCCTTGCTGGCGTATCGGTCGACACCCTGCGCATCTGGGAGCGCCGCTACGCGGTGATCGGTCCGCGGCTCAGTGCCGGCCGGCAACGCCTCTATTCACTGGCGGACATCCGCCGGCTGACCATGATCAAGCAGCTGGTGGACTCGGGACATCCCATCGGCACCATCGCCGCGCTCGGCACCGACGATCTGCTGGCCATGCAGGCCGAATCATTTTCCTTGCAGGATTCAGATCCGCGTCTCTACGGCGATGGCAAGCCAGGTGAAACCCGTATCGCACTGGTTGGCCCACTGCTGGCAAGTCAGCAGTTCGTACAGGCACTCACTGGTGGTGCACTCAAGGTCACCGGACGCTGCGCCGACCTCGCCACTGCCATTGTCGCGTTGCAGGATGTTCGGGCGGACCTAGTGATCTTCGAACTGTCCAGCATGCGCGATGCCGATGTCGGCGGCATTGCGTCGATCAAGGCGGCTTGCGGCGCAGCCACTGCGATCGTGCTGTATCGTTTCGCCCCCAGCGCGCTTGTCAGACGCATGCGCATGGCCGGGCACGCGGTGGCACGCGCGACCTCGGATCCGGCCGATATCGAGGCCATCTGCCTGGGGCTGCTGCGTCATCCAGGTCCCGGAGCGGGCGATCAGTTGCGCATATTGCAGGCAGCACAGCCGCGCCCTCCCCGGTTTGACGAAAACTTTCTTGCGGACCTCGCGGTCAATTCCCGCATCATCGAATGCGAATGCCCGAAGCATCTTGCCGACCTGGTGCTGAACCTGGGTGGATTCGAACGCTACAGTGCGGAATGCGCCAGTCGCAGTCCGACCGACGTGGTCCTGCACCTGGAGCTGCAGCGCGCCGCCGGGCTGGCGCGATCGATCATGGAACAGGCACTGGCGACAGTCGCGTTGGCCGAAGGCTTGCTGTTGCCGGTGCCGCAAACGCCCCAGGGCTGATGACGCAGGCGTGGCTCGCTACGGAGAGCATCAAGTAAAGACCATCTCCCCAGAGAAGACCAGCGACCAGGTGCGGGTGAAGAGCCGTGGAAACTTTGAGCAGTTGCTCATCGTTCGTATTGATCGACATTTCCGCTTTCAAGGCAAGATTTTTGACAGAGGTGATCTAAAGGGGGCTTCCGGCAGCTTCCTTAGAGGAAGACTCAAGGATGACGCAAGCAAGGCCTAGCTCGTCGCTAGAGCGCAGCGGTCACGACAAAGTGCCTACTTCGCCGCCGTGTGCTGCGCGCGCGCAGCTAGTGCTCTCAGGACTTCAGCACGGCTTCAGAGCATGCTGAACTACATCTAATCTAGTTCTACGCTCGACGTCGCCTCTGCAGCCTCTGCCAACGCGCGTGCCTGTTGCACAACAAACGCAGATATTCGGCCCACCATATCCCGCTCTTCCTGGGCATAGATTCCGTCAACAGTTTGTTCCAAAGCCTGCTCTTCGGCGAGCCTTGCCATCCTGCGCATTTCTCTGACCAGAAGTCCACGAGGAGCTGAAACGGCTTGTGCAAGCTGGGCCCAGTCATACGGGCGAATGTTTGTGATTACAAACTCATCGCCATAGGCCATCGCCATCTCATGATTGATACCTTCGTACTGAACCACGCTGACCAGATCGTAGAACGGCGCCAGCGACATGCCTTCAGGATCGGCAAAGAATGAAACGTTCTTGCCATGCGCATCTGAATTGCCGATGAGGTACTGAAATATCGCCCACCGCAGCAG
>JANPGU010000148.1:0-11984 GCA_031424095.1 Gammaproteobacteria bacterium | reverse complement strand
GCCGCTGGTGGTGGGAGAACACCGACTCCAAGGAATGCGGCCTGCATCCGCGTGCGGGCGCGGCCAGCGCTTAAATACTGCATGGATTACCTGCCGATATTCGTCGATGTCCGTGATCGGCTGGTAGTGGTCGTGGGCGGTGGCGTGGTCGCCTATCGCAAGATCGAACACCTGCTGAAGGCCCATGCACGCGTGCGCGTGGTGGCACCTGAGCTCTGCGCCGATCTTGCGGTCTATCGCAATCTTGGCCGCATCGAGCATCGTCCCGTGTTGTTCAGTGCGCCGCAGCTGGATGGCGCGATGCTGGTGATTGCCGCCACGGACGATGAAGCGGTGAACGACGCCGTGTCACGCGCTGCGCGCGAACGCGGTGTGCTGGTGAATGCGGTGGATGATCCGGCGCGTTCCGCTTTCATCTTTCCGGCCATCATCGATCGCTCGCCCTTGATCGTGGCAGTCGGCACCGCCGGCAATTCACCTACGCTGGCGCGCCGTGTGCGCACGCAGATCGAAGCGCTGCTGCCGGAACGACTCGGTTCGCTGGCGCAATACGCGGGCCGCTGGCGTGAGGCAGTCAAGAAGGCACTGCCTGATTTGCCGGCGCGGCTGCGCTTCTGGGATGGATTCTTCAACGGCCCGGTGGCTGCAAGCCTGTTGTCCGGCAATGAAGCTGGTGCAGATGCATCGATGCAGCGCAGCCTTGAACACGCGCGGGCGGCCGCCGGCGCACAGCTGGGCGAGGTGTATCTGATCGGCGTGGGTCCAGGTGACCCGGATCTGCTCACCCTGCGCGCGCAACAGCTGCTGCAGCAGGCGGATGTGCTGCTGTACGACCGTCTGGTTCCGGAAGTGATCCTGGGTCGGGCGCGGCGCGATGCGGAGAAGATCAATGTCGGCAAGACGCCCGGCAAGCATGAGCACACGCAGGATTACATCAACCAGCTACTGGTAGAGCACGCGCGGCGCGGCTTGCGAGTGGCGCGTGTGAAGGGTGGCGATCCCTTCATCTTCGGCCGCGGCGGTGAGGAAATGCAGGTGCTGCGTGCGGCTGGCATCCCCGTGGTGGTGGTCCCCGGCATCACCGCGAGTCTGGGTGCTGCCGCCAGCGCCGGCATACCCCTTACGCATCGCGGTGTGGCGCAGGCGGTCACGCTGGTCACGGCCACTGGTGCGAATAGCGCCAGCCTGAACTGGCAGGCGTTGGCGCAGGAACATCACACGGTGGTGTTCTACATGAGCGCAGCGCAGATCGACCAGATCGTCGCGCAGCTGATGCGGCATGGACTGCGCGGCAGTCTGCCGGTGGCATTGCTGGAGCGCGCCACCTGGCCCGATGAGCGGGTGATCAAGTGCACACTTGAGGAATTGCCGGCACTGGCAGCAGCTTCGCAGCTAAGATCGCCGACCTTGCTGGTGGTCGGCGAAGTAGCCGCACTGGCGCAGGCACGGGACTGGATGAGCAGCGAGTCGGCGCCGGCCGTGAGCTCGATCAGTGATGGATCAGCTTGAGGGCCTGTAGGTGAGCTTGAGGGACCGCAGATGAGCGTGCGCCAAGGATTCATCGACGCAGTCGGCAACACTCCGCTGCTGCGGCTGAGTGCTTTGAGTCGCGAGACGGGTTGCGAAATCCTCGCCAAGGCCGAGTTCATGAATCCCGGCGGTTCGGTCAAGGACCGCGCTGCGAAGTTCATCGTGCTGGATGCAGAGGCACGCGGCCTGTTGCAAGCGGGCGGCACCGTGGTCGAAGGTACAGCTGGCAACACCGGTGTCGGCCTGGCGCATGTCTGCCATGCGCGCGGCTACCGCCTGATCCTGCTGATGCCGGACAACCAGTCGCCGGAAAAATACCAGCTGCTGCAGGCACTGGGCGCGGAAGTGCGCAAGGTGCCGGTGGTTCCTTACAGCAACCCGGCGCAGTACCAGCACCAGGCGGGCCGGCTCGCCGCGGAACTGCCCAATGCCGTCTGGGCCAATCAATTCGACAACACCGCCAACCGGCGTGCGCATGTCGAATCCACCGGGCCGGAGATCTGGGCGCAGACCGAAGGGCGCATCGATGCATTCGTGGCCTCGAGTGGCACCGGCGGCACGCTGGCCGGCACCGCGGAGTTCCTGAAGTCCAAACGTGCCGCGATCCGCATCGTGCTGGCTGATCCGCCGGGCAGTGCGTTGTACGAATTCGTGCGCAATGGTGCAGTGAAGGCCACCGGCAAGGGTTCGATCACCGAGGGCATCGGCATCGGCCGCATCACCGACAACTTCAATGGCGCGCCGGTGGATGCTGCCGTACATGTCGAGGATCCCGAAACGGTCAAGATGGTCTATCGCCTGTTGCACGAGGAAGGCCTGTTCCTCGGCAGCACCAGCGGCATCAATGTCGCGGCGGCCGTGCGCGTGGCGCGCGAGCTCGGTCCCGGGCACACGGTGGTGACGATTCTCTGCGACGGTGGCGCCAAGTACGTGTCGCGCCTCTACGATCGCGGCTGGCTGCGGGAAAAAAATCTGCTGGAGGCAGCGGAACAGGGCGGGCTGCCGGTTACGAATACCTGAGCAGTTCCTGGCGGATCACCGACCAGGCCTTGATCTTCTGCGCTAGCGTCAGCCCCGCATGAGCCGGGCTGGTGGATGGCAGTGCCTTTCGCGGGATCCGTTGCTGCCGCGGGGTCAGCCCTGGCAGCACCTGCCTTTCGTACAGCTTGCGGGTGGCGTCGCCATTGAAATAAATGTGGCCGATTCGCGCATTGCGCTGCAGGAATTTGCGCAGGTCGTTGGTCACGACGCTGGCGGGTTCGATAGCCGAGTCGAGACTGGTGCGGCGCCGGCAGGCCGCCAGCACATCCCATACGGCAATGCCTGCCAGCTCCAGCGCCCGCACGCGCGCTGCATAAGGTTGCGCGCGGGCGATGCCGAACAGCGCTTCAGCGATGTTCCAGAACGCGTTGCACGGATGGGCGTAGTACTCGGTGGCATTGAGCGAAGCGATGCCGGGCATGCTGCCCAGGATCAATACGCGGGCGTTGCGCCCGCGTATTGGCAGGAAGCTGCGAATCTCCGTGTTTACGCCGCGCAGCGCAGCGAAGCCATCTTCCATTCGTTGCCCGTTTTCACGTAGCTGGCCGCGGCAATCAGCGCGCTGCTGGTGGCGGCGCCTGACCCGGAAACTGTGCCAGAGCGTTGTCGATGTGCGCCCATGCCGGTGCCGCCGACACCCAGATATTGGCTTGCGGCGCGAAGCGTTCTGGTTCGTCCAGCGTGCCCATGCGCAACACGATGATATTTGGCCGTTCCGCAGCTTCGCTCGTGACATGCACGCCACAGCCCGGGCAAAAGCGACGGTGCATGTGATTGCCGCTTTCTGCGGTGGAGGCGTAGTCGTGCAGTTCGCCACTCAGCGTCACGCAGTCGCGCGCGAAGGCCAGGTTGATGCTCGCATTGCCCGCTGCAAAATAGCGGCACACCCGGCACCAGCAGGCGCGCACGAGCAGCGGTTCGGCGGTGGCCGTGTAACGAACCTTGCCGCAAATGCATCCGCCGTGAATCGCAGTCATTGGCATACCTCAGGCTGGACGGTTCTGTGTGCCTTCGCCGGCAGTGATGAACAGCATGGTGGTGGGAGTGGTGGTCCTGGCGGTGTGCCAGGTGCCTTTGGGCACAAAGGCAAAGCTGCCAGGCTGCAGCAGTTCAAGCGTGGTGTGCTGACCATCGGCTGCTTCCAGAATTAATTCGACCCTGCCGGACACCAGGCACACGATTTCGTCGCCGTTGGGATGCATCTCCCAGGAAGGCCAGTTACTGCTGTAGGTGTAACTGGTGACCAGATACTCGTGGTGGAAGTCGCCGAGCGCGCCCGACATGAGCCGCGGCCAGAACGTGGCGTCGACGGGCAGCCTCTCGATGGAGCTGTCAGGCCGCAGCCGCAGATAAGTGGCTTGAAGATTGTCGGCGGACACAGCGGCCTCCCGGTGACCCGCGAGCGGGACACCGGCAGCTTATCTCAGTGCGGCACCGTTGCCAGCTGCGTGCTGTGGTAAGCGTATTCCAGGAACTTCGCCGGATCGCCCAGCTGTGCGACCAGCGCCAGACCCGGCTGGCGCTTGAGCGGACGGTCGGTAGTGACCTGGCCTACGCCCATGTAGTCCACGCCGGCGTTGTAGGCCGCCACGTCCTTGGGACCAAAGCCCTTGTTGAACAGCACGAAGAACTGCTTGAACAGATCTTCGTAGACGACCTTCTGCTTCACCACGTCCGCGCCAGTGAGTGTCGGACCGTCGGCCGGGATCACGATGGTGTCCGGCTTCACGACTTCCGTCAGGATCTCGCAGGTGCGCATGAAGCCATGCATGAAGCCGCCATTGAGGTAGTCAATCAGCGGCCACCGATCCGAACCCACGGGCCCACCGACGACGATCACATTGCGCTTCGGAAAGTGCACGAACAGGTCGCCGTTGGTATGTCCGCCAGGCAGGTAGCGGTATTCCACCGCCTCACCGGCGAACTGCAGCGCGCCCTTGTTGTAGGTGGTAACCGTGGGCAGCGCTTCCTTCGGCAGAGGCCCGTAGGTCCCTTCGAACAGGGCAGAGCGATTGCCCAGCGCCGCACCCAGGGCGAGCTTGCTCACCTCGTGCGCGATGATGATGCCGCCGGACTTGCCGACCAGTTCGTTGGAACCGGTCTGCTCGGGATGCCAGTGCGTGTTGATCAGCGTGTTGACCTTGCTGGTCCTGGTTGCGCCCTGCAGCGCCTTCAGCAGCACCGCGGCATTGGCGGCCAGACCGCCGTCAATCATCAACGCGCCATCCGGACCGCCGAGTGCAATCACATTGCAGCCGGCGCCCTGGATCAATGTGAGACCGGCGACGTCCAGCAGCTTCAGGTCGCTGGCGGCAATGCTGCGCACCGGGCTCCTGCTGGAGGGGGCCTTGGCCGTGCCTTTGGCCGCTGGGCTGCTGGCACAGCCGGTGAGGGCAGCAGTGCCCAGCACGGACGCAGCCGCGACGGCCTGCGCGCTGCCGCGCAGGAAAAAACGACGGGAAATGCTCATCAGGGTCCTACCGGGTCTACTGGCCAGACGACGGAGTCGTACACGGCCGTGGCAATGGGCGGGCCCTGGGGAGGCCAGTCCGGAATCTTGTCGAGTTCGACCTTGGCGCCGAGTCCGCGCAGGTAATCAGCCAGCGCCTTGTTGGGCGGCTGCGCCATCGCCAGGAAGGGGACGTAACCACGTCCCATTGCATAGTCGAGCGCAGTCAGACCGTCTTCGTCCTTGGCGTTGATATCCAGGCCCAGATCCAGCAATCCCTGGATCACCTGCCGGTTGCCACCACCCCGCACTGCGTAGTGCAGGGGCGAACCACCCCGGCTGCGCTGCAGGAAGTGGCGATGGGCCATCAGGTTGACATCCGCACCCTGCGACGCGAGGTACTTGATCAGTTCCACCTGCGGGTTGGGGCGCGAAAGCCCTGCCGCCGGGGCCGTTCTTGCAGCGCCGGGCGCAACGGCCATCCGGGGCGCAGCGCCCGCCGCGGGGGCTCCAGCCACAGGCGCAACGCCAGCAGCCGCGGGCGCACCCGGTTCCGCCCCGTCAGCGTCGTCCGCAACCGGAGCGCCGCCACCAGGGGGGGCACCTGGGCCGCCACCGAAGCCACCTCTGCCGCCGCCACCACCCGCACGCGACTGCACAGCGGCATGAATGGCGCCGGTGCCTTCCGCAGTGGCGAGTTTCACGTTGGCGCCTTTCGCCACGAGCTGTTTCACCAGCTCGAGGTTGCCGGTGCCCACCGCCACCAGGAACGGCGTCGTGCCGCGTCCGCCGCCGCCGCGCACTGCGGGACGGAAGTAGGTCTGCTGGTTGGGATTGGCGCCGCGCTCGATCAGCATCTGCACCAGCTCAGCGCCGGTGGCCTTCTGTGGCTGGTCGGCATCGAACGGATTGCTGCTGCGTCCACCGCCCATGCTGGCAATCGCCACATGCAGTGGCGCCTGGCCGAAGATGTCCCACTGATTCACATCCGCACCGGCCTCGATCAGCCGCTTGGCAATGTCGAAGTTGCCATTGATCATGGCGATGACCATCGGCACCACACCGGCGGGATCGGGCATGTTCACGTCGGCGCCGTGCTTGATGAGGATCTCGGCGCAGTCGCGGCAGTTCTCGCGCGCCGCATACATCAGGGGCGTGAAGCCGCCACGATCCAGCGACTTTGAGCGGCTCTCGGCCGTCGCCACGCGCTGATAGTCGCGAATGGCGCTGCGTGCATTGACGTCAGCGCCGGACTTCAGCAGGAACTCTGCCATGGCCGGATGGCGACGCGCCACCGCCCACATCAGCGGCGTCTGGTCGCCCAGCTTCTCGCGTGCATCAACCCTGGCGCCGCCCTTGAGCAGCAGCTTCGCGGCATCGATGTTGCCGGCGCGGGTGACCAGGTGCAGCGCAGTCTCGCCATCGGCATTGGCAGAACGTGCGTCGGCGCCGTTCTTCAGCAACAGCTGGATCAGTTCCGTGTTGGCTATGTCTGCGGCCAGCAGCATGGCGTTCACGCCATAGTTGTTGACGGCGCGCACATCTGCGCCTGCGGAGATGAGGCGTCGTGCTTCTGCTACATCCCCTTTATACGCCGCCCATTGCAGTGCCGTGCTGCCATCCGCACGGCGTGCGTCAACGTTATCCCTGGCCGCAAATGCCGGCGCGGAACCGATCAGGATGGCAGCCGCTACCGCCGCTGCGACACCGCATTTTCTCCCCCCCGACATGCTCAGACCTCGCTGAACGAGCCGGTGGAATCACCGAACTTGTCGATATTGACGCCGGCGCGCTGCGCCATCGTCAGCAGGATGTTGGCGTGCGGCGTGTCCTTGGGCATGGCCAGATGCTGGCCGCCCTTGATGCCGCCACCCTTGCCCGCTATCAGCTGCGGCAACGGGTTGTTGTTGTGCAGGTCGCTGTTGGCCATGTTCGAGCCGAACAGGATGATGGAGTTGTCCAGCATGTTGCCGTTGCCTTCCTTGATCTTGGAAAGGCGCGTGATGAACTTGTTGAAGTGATCCGTATTGTAGGCCTGCACACGTACCAGCTTTTCCTGCTTGGCCGGATCCTCGCCATGATGTGACAGCGGATGGAAGGCCTCGTCCACGTTGACCGAAAGGAAGGTGCGCATCGAAGCTTCCTTGATCAGGCGCATCGAGGCGATGCGCGTCTGACCTGTCTGGAAAGCCAGCACCAGCATTTCGTACTGGATGTCCACGAGTTCGCCGAAGTCGTCGGGAGCGCCGAGCGGGGCGTCCGGCAGATTGCCCAGGCTGTCGGCCTTGGCCATCAGCTTCTGCACCCGGCCCTCGACCTCGCGCACGGATTCGAGATAGTCATTGACCAGCGCGCGGTCGGCGGCGCCAAGCGTGCCATTCAGGCCCTTGCTGGCTTCCTGCACGTAGTCGAGGATGCTGCCCGTGAAATTCAGGCGCACTTTGCGATCGGCATTGGAGTCGCCGACACCGAACATGGTGAAGAACACTTTGCGCGGATTGCCTTCCAGCGGCAGGCCGGCACCGCCCTGGCGATAGTTCACCGACCCGCCGGGTTCACCGCACAGCTCCAGCGAAGAAAGCGGTGTGTCAGTACCGATCTGCCTGGCTGCGACCTGGTCGATCGACATGCCGGTAGTCGGACCACGGGTGCTGCGATCGTCCGGGCTCAGGCAGGTGAGCCAGGTGGATTCGATAATGCCGTGCGGGTTCGAGCTCTCGCCGGGCTTGTTGCGCAGGCCGCTGACCACGGTGACGTAGTCGCGCATGGGCTCGAGCGGCTTGAGGATCTTCGAGAACTCGAAGTCCCGGCCAGTGGTCTTCGGGGTCCAGAACTGCTGTACCGCGCCATGCGGGAAGTACACGAAGCCCAGTCGCGGCTTGATGGCCGCAGCCGTCTGCGACCAGGCCGTGCCCGCGGGAATCATCGCGTCGAGCAGCGGCAGGGCGATTGCGGCGCCGGCACCTTGCAATATCATGCGGCGGGAAAGGTGCTTCTTGCTCAGGAACATGACTGTAGCCTCCAGGCCTTCAGGGAGCGGACGATACTTTGGTGGCAACGATGTTGGACGCCTGCGCCGTGGTCACAGCAGGCAGTGCAGACGGCGCTTCACGCTGGCGGAATGCCGCGCTGTTCACAACGCCCAGCACGATGTCCTCGAACCTGTAGTTGTCGGCCGCCGACGCGCGCACGATCTGGCGCACCGTCGGCATGTCGCGGTATTCAACGTGGCGACCCACGGCGTAGGTCATCAGCTTCTCCGTGATGATCTGCGCGAACTGGTCCTTGCGGGCTGCGAGCGCCTTGTGCAGGTCCGCTGGGCCGGAGAGCTGCGTTCCGTCCGGCATGGTTGCCTTGGTGTCGATGGGCAGGCGCGTCTGCACATCGACGGCGTGGAACTGGCCCACGGTGTCGAAGTTCTCCAGCGCGAAACCCAGCGGATCCATCACGGCATGGCAGGAGGCGCAGGCCTTGGCGCGGCGATGCAATTCGGTCTTCTCGCGGACGGTGGTCGGCCTGTTCACGGCGCCACCGGCAACATTCAGGTCAGGCACACCCGGCGGCGGATTGGCCGACGGCGTGCCCAGGATGCGCTCCAGGATCCAAGCGCCGCGCAGCACCGGCGCCGTACGGTTCGGGTTGGCCGTGAGCATGAGCACCGCGCCCTTGCCCAGCAGTCCGAAGCGGTTCGCGTCTTCGAGCTTCACACGGTGAAAGCCATTGCCGCGCACATCGGTCATGCCGTACAGCTGCGCGACCTGCTCATTGATGTACGTGTAATCGCCGGTCAGCAGGTCGACCAGGCTCTGGTTGGATCGCAGCACGCTGTCCATGAACATTTCCAGTTCCTGGCGCAGGGCAGGCCGAGGGTCATAGACGCCGCTGGCGAAACCGAACTGGCCGCGATTCGGCACGATGGCATCCAGCTTGGCCACGTTCAGCCACTGGAAAGCGAAGTCGCGTGTCAGCGAGATGCCGCGGTCATCGCGGATCATGCGATGTACCTGGGCTTTCAGCACGGCAGGCTTTGACAGCTCGTTCTTGATTGCGAGCTGCAGCAGTTCGTCATCGGGCAGGCTGCTCCAGATGAAGAACGACAGGCGCGAGGCGAGTTCCAGATCGGTGAGCTCGCGCCGACCTGCATCGGCGGCTGCTTCCGCGCGGTACAGGAACAGTGGGCTCGCGAGCACTGCAGACAGCGACTCACGCACTCCCACGTCGAAGGTGTCGCCGTTCTGGCGCGACTTGTCGTAGAACCGCAGCAGCGGCACGAGGTCCGCGTCGGTAACTGGCCGGCGGAATGCCTTGCGGGCCAGATTTTCGACGATGCGACGCGCACAGGCGGGTTCATCGGCGGTCGTGGCGGGCTTGCAGATGAAGATCTTCTGCCGACTCAGTGAGTCGCTGACGCCAGTGATCTTGACCGGGCCCTTGACGTACATGGCATGCACGGCCGGTACGCGCTGCTGGCCGCCTTCCAGCGGATTGAAGCCGCGGCCGTCGTCCGAGTGACCTGGCGTCGCGCTGCGATCGTCCTGCTCGGCATAGCTGCGGCGCAGGAATGTGACGGCCACCGTATGCTGACCGGCGGTCGCACGGAAGGGGATGTCCTTCAGGCGGCCGTTGATTCTGGCCACTGCGTCATCGAGCCGCTGGTCGATGCCCTTGTGGTCTTCCTCGCCACCAATGACGGTGCGATAGAACTCCTTGCCGTCCAGCAGCGCAATCAGTGTGTTCTCGAACTCCATGTTCGGCACGGTGCGGGCCAGCGCCATGTCACCGACGCTCAGCAGGTAATCACCATCGGCCAGGAATATGTGCTGCGCCGACATTCCGCCCCGGGTGCCGAAGGGCATGCCTTCCTTGTAGCGCTGCTGGTTGCCGGTACCTTCGGCGGGACGCGCCGCCAGCGACAGGATCATGTTGGGGACCGGACCGTAGGTGCTGTCCAGTGGCACGGTCTTCGGATCGCCGACGGCATACAGTGCCAGCGTGCGCGCGGAAGACACCGCCTGGTCAAGGAAGGCCGGCGTGAAGCGCAGCAGTTCGGCGTCGGTGTCGAAGCCTTCCTTCAATTCATCCTGCGGCAGGTAAAGTGCCGAGTCGATGTTCAGGCCAATGAGCTCGCGGATGGAATTCGCGTACTCGCGGCGGTTCAGCCGACGCAAGGGAATGGAGCCTACGTAGGGGCTGGCCTGCCCCTTGTCGAGGGTGGTCTCCAGCCACGACACCATGCCGGCCACGGCCTTGCTATCTGGCTGCTTCTCGCCCGACGGCGGCATCAAGCCGCTCTTGAGCTTCTTGATCGCGGTTTCCCAGACTTTGCCGTCCTTCGCCACTTCGTCGACAGACATGGTGTCGAACGCGACGCTGCCGGCCCAGTCCTCGGTGTTGTGGCACTTGAAGCAGTACTCTTCCACGAGCTTCCACTGCGCATGAGCGTCGCCCGCGGGCGCAGCCGCCGCAGGTGCCGCTGCCGCGGACCACGCGGCAGAAACGCCAGCCAGCGCTCCGCAGCCCGCAATGATTGCCAAGATCCGCCCGCCTCGCATCGAAATCACCTTCGCGCCCCTTCCAGAATCGTTTGCCTCGCCCCACGCTGGAGCCTGACGCCTGCCGCTCCTTAGTATAGGAGCGCCGTTCTTGACAGGGGTTCAATCCGTGTTCAATAGTTATCCATATGGATAACTATTCTCACGCACTGGGAAATGTCTTTTTCGCGCTCGGTGATCCGACGCGACGCGCCATTGTCCGGCGGCTTGCCAATGGTGCATCTGCGGTATCCGAACTTGCGGCGCCATTCTCCATGGCACTGCCTTCAATCATGAAGCATCTGCACGTACTGGAAACCGCTGGCCTTATCCGATCCACAAAAACAGGCCGCACGCGCACCTGCATGCTCAAGCAGGGCGCACTGGACGATGCAGAACACTGGCTCGCCGAGCAGCGCCTGATCTGGGAAACGCGTGCCGACCGCATGAGTACTTATGTCGAACAATTGCAGCAACAGCGGAAGAAGAACAATGGCTACGAATAGCGAACTCGATCTCGTCATTACACGCCTGGTGCGTGCGCCGCGCGCTTTGCTGTGGGAAGCCTGGTCGGATCCAGAGCACCTCAAGCAATGGTGGTGTCCGAGGCCGTGGGTCACGGAGGTGCTGGCATTTGATTTTCGTCCAGGCGGTGCGTTTCACACGCGGATGCGCGGACCCGACGGCGGACTCAGCGACAACCCGAGCTGCTTCCTGGAAATCGTGCCGCTGACGCGAATTGTCGGCACCTCCGCATTGGTGGCGGATTTCCGGCCGGCACCCAATCCATGGATATCCATCACCTCGATCTTCACCTTTGCGGATGAGGGAGAGGGCACGCTCTACACAGCCACCTGCCTGCACCAGAACAAGGCCGGGCGCGACCAGCATGAAAAGATGGGTTTCTTCGACGGCTGGGGCACCTGCATGACGCAGCTGGAGGAATACGCCCGGGGCCTTCAGTCGCTGCAGCTCAGGTAACCTTGAGCCCGGTGCGGCATTCGGCACCATGGGATGTACGATACGCCCCAATGGAAATCCTGCGATGCCCCTGAACCTGCCGCCGGCTGTAGTTGCCATCTTCTACATGCGCACACCCATCAAGCTGGACTACCTGTGGGCCGGGCTGTGCATGGTGGCGGCGGCCTGCTTCAGGTTCCGCGGCGGGGCTCACGCATGAAGTACTACACGCGCACCGCGGTTGCGCTGCATTGGCTGGTCGCGCTGCTGGTCATTGGCGCGTTGTCGGTGGGCTGGACCATGACCAGCATGGCCATCAGTCCGGCCAAGCTGAAACTGTTCAACTACCACAAGTGGGTGGGCGTGACCGTGCTGGCGCTGGTGCTGCTGCGGATATACTGGCGGCTGACGCATCGGCCGCCGCCACTTGAACCGATGGCGCGCTGGCAGCAGTTGGCTGCACATGGGGGGCA
>JANPGU010000147.1:0-19181 GCA_031424095.1 Gammaproteobacteria bacterium | reverse complement strand
CTGAACGCCATGAAAGCGGCGATCTGTCTCTTCGACATCGAGCTGCTGCAGATGCGTGGGGATATCCGCATGGCCTATCGCGAGAACAAGGATGTGCTGGGCATCTTTCCGGTGGCCGCCTACAACGGTGGACCGCGGAATGTAATGAAGCTCTACAACGTCATGAAGAGGATGGGAGTGGAACTGGAAGACCTGCGTCCGCCTGGGGAGCAGCGTGAAGGCAGTCCGGTGACCTGCCCCTGCCTGTGGAAGGAAGAAGACTCGGAAATCCGCCCCCTGTCGATCCCGAAATACAACAACGAGAATCGCTGGTACATCGAGAAGTACCAGAGCATCCTGAACGTATTCGAGTGACCGGCGTCAGATCCCGGCGGCGCTGAAGATGGCCGCGACGCGCAGCCATGACCAGTAGGCGGCTATGACGCCGATGCCATAGAGAGCCGGTGTGCGCAGCTGCACTGCCGCAGGCACCCGCTTGAGCACCAGCCACAGCAGCCACGCCAGCGTCACGGCCATGAGCTGGCCGATTTCCACGCCGCCGTTGAACATCAGCAATGCGATCGGCAGGTGGTGTTCCGGCAGGCCGATATCCTTGAGCGCACCGGCAAATCCCAGCCCGTGTACCAGCCCGAACACGAAGGCGATTGCGGCAGGCCAGCGGCGCGCGAGCGTCGCACGCTGATGCATGGCCTCGCTGGCGACGAGCACAATGGAAAGCGCGATGCTCGCCTCGACCGGTGGCGACCGCAGGGTGAGCAGACCCAGAGCGGCACTGGCCAGCGTCAAGCTGTGTGCCGCGGTGAACGCAGTGATCGTCCACATCAGGCGGCGATTGAATCCAACCAGGAACAGCAGCCCGATCACGAACAGCAGGTGATCATAGCCGCTGAGGATGTGCTCGACGCCGAGCACCCCATACGATCCAGCAATTTCCAGCCACGTGCGCTTGTCTTCGGCAGAACCGTAGAGCTGCAACCTCGGTTGACTGCCCGTCAGTGTGTAGACGCGCGACTGGCCGTCGAGCCAGAAGACCTTGACGATGGCGGCGGAGTAACGGCTGCCCACGCCATCAATGGCGAAGGTGCCCATGAGGCCGGCACTGCCACAATCCAATACATTCGATAAGGCAGTGCACGCAGCGGGCCACTGCGGCGTGAGATCCTGACTGACCGGCCGCTTGTCGCTGCTGGTCGACCACTGCCACAGGAACTGGCCCGGCGCGGTCTCGCGCAGCTCCATTTCAGCCATGCTCATTTCGTGAGCCGGTGCCGCCGGCGCAAGCAGCGCCAAGGCGCTCAACAATGCCGCGAGACCGAGGTACTTCACTTCGCGGGGGCTTCGAATTTGATCTTGTATTTGGCGGCCAGCGCACGCACGGCAGCACTGCGCTGTTCGGACGCCAATGCATCCTTCCAGTCCTGCAACACGACGCCACCCAGCGCTTCAAAGACCGCTGGCTTCGCAGGCGTCAGCGCAAAGAGTCGCATTGCGCGCCAGCCGCTGGTGGTCTTGAATGCCCCCCATCGGCCCAGCGCGGATTCCCCCAGCTCTTGCACGAAGTCGGCACCATACCCCTGCTGCAGATTTGCAAGCGGGCGCCCCTTGAACACGCGCAGGCCGGCTTTCGCATCACCAGGCGTGCCGACGTTCAGCGCTGCGACAAAATCGCGTACCTCAGCCTCGGAAGCCGGTCCGGAAAGCGCCGCTTCCTCGAAATCGTAGCGGGCGGGTTCGTCATACTTTTCGCGATGGGCCTCGAACCAGGCGCGCAGTTGCTGCTCATCGACAGCAGGCAGTTTGACGCCGGCCTCGATCAGGCTCAGCGCCTTGAAGATGACCCGCTCGCGGATTACCGAGTCGCCCTTGTCCACCTGCAGCGAAAGGCCGTTGCGGTACAGCACCTCGTTGTCCAGCCACACCTGACGCAGCGCCTTGAGTTCGGCCTCGTTTGGCTCGCGCCCACGCGACGCCGTGAAGACTGCCCGCGCCTCGGTGTCGACATCAGCGCCGAGCACAATGGTGTACGGATCATCGCTGCGCGCGACCACGAAATGGTCGATGGCGAACAGCAGACCGCCCGCTAAGATGAAGTGCAGCAATGGCTCACGCAACCAGTCAGGCATCTTGCCGGACGATGCTATGGACCGTTCAGTTACAGATGCGGGGAGCGATGAAGACATGGGCAACCGGACGGTGACGCGGGGAATAGCCGGATCATAAGTCCGAAAAAAGTCAGAACGAAGACAGTCAGGCCTGGCGCGCAGCGGCCCGGCGTCGCCGCAAGACCCCGAGCCCCGCCAGCCCTGAGATCAGCAATCCCGCCGCGCCGGGCAAGGGTACCGGCGCGACATTCAAGTCGAAGCCATAGTCAGTGGATCCGCCGCCGGTGTCCTGTACCCACATGGAATAGGTGCCGGCAGGCAGGGAACCGGGGCCGAGATAGCCCAGTATGTCCGCACCAGTCAGGCTTGTGTCGTAGTGCCCATACCAGAGCAGGCTCGTGATGGGACTGCCGGTATCGGGATTCACCGTGACCTGCGGGCCGACCTGCATGGCCGCGAACGACACACCGCCGATCACATTCGTCTCGGGCCGAAGGATGATGGACGCAAGGTACATTCCCGTCGGCACTGTGAAGCTGAAGTAGTCGCGATCGATACCGCCCGACCCATTGCCAGGAACGCCCGTCGTGCCCAACACGGTGTTGCTCCCGGCAGCAAGTGTCAGCGTGGTTGGCGACAACCCGTTGCCGGAAAGATCCCCGTTTGCGGCTTCGTCCCAGACCATGGCGGCCTGTGCCACGATGGCGTTGCCACAGAGGACTGCTACAGATATGCCCTGAGTGAGGATCTTGCGCTGCATGCGTGCTTGTCCCTGTTTACGTAGGTCATGAGACGGCCGGGACACCGCGCGGCCAGCTGCCGCGCGGCGTCCCGATTGCCGGTATTTACTTGACGCCGGCCACCAATTGTCCGCCGATGATTTCAACGTAAATCGGGTTGCCGTAGAACCACAGGTCTGCCCAGGCCGCAATGTCATACGCCACTGCCTTCTGTCCGGCAATCGGGCTGCCTGCCCCAGCGGATGGCAGATGATCCGGGCAGCCGTCAAACTGACTGCCAGCACTGTGTACGGTTGCGCAGGGGATCGTCAGCCTGGCCGGGTTACCGGCATTGGTGAAGACATCGGCCAGCGGATTGCCGCTGGCGTCCGTTTCGAAGGGCACGTTGGCCGGCAGGTTGGTGCCACGCAGCCGTACGTATTGCGAAGCGGACACCGCCGGAATGCGGTAGGTCATCTTCAGGAACGCAGTGCCATCAACCGACGACGTCACCGATGTCCAGGCCGTGCCACCGCTGCCGCTGAAGGTCCGGATGACCGATGTCGACGTGTTCTTCGCCGCAGCAGGCACGCTGCTCAAGTCAGCCGGCGTCGAACCATCTGCTGCCAGCCATGCCGTGTTGCGCGGCCATTCACCCGAGTAGTCTGCTGCACCCGGCGTCTTGTAACCTGTGACCAGCCCGCGGATCAGATCGATATGATCCAGCACGGGCGCGTTCAACGGCTGGCTGACACCAATCTGTGCCAGTGACGGATTGGCAAAGGTGTATGGCGAGTAGTTGTTGCCTGCGGGGTCGCGAACAACCACCGAAACCACGATTTCCGCGCCGGGGCGAACCCTGAGCTTCTCGCCCATGGTGGCGCAGCCCGCGGCGTCGATATCGGTGTTGTTCGTGGCTGCCGCAACCGCGAGCGCTTCCACTGCGGCATTGGACTTGGCACCGAAGCCGGGATATGAAGCGCAGGCGACGAACGCCAGCCGGTCGATCAACTGACCACTGGACGCGAACACATTGCCGGTGCGCAGGCCATCGACGATGGTCTGCGGACGCAGCTTGTCAGCGCCGTTGCGTACCATCGTGTAGTTGCGCTGGTATTCACCGGGGTAGAAATCCTGGGTCGACCGGCGGTCGTCCACAGCGAAGCTGCCACGGTTGTGCCAGTCGGAGCTGGCGAAGAACCACCAGTTGCGGCCCTCTCCCAGCAGCGCATCCCAAACACCGCCGACCTGTGAACCATAGACACCGGTGCCGCCGTAGGTCGTGCCGCCCACGCTGTCCACGGTTCCGCCATTGGCGCCGAAATTGTTGCGGCCAACCGAATACTCGCCGCGGTTAGCCGAAGCGCCATGTCCCGGCTGGGTTTCGAAGCCGAAGGCGACCTTCGGTGCCGTGTTGTTGAAATTGCGCAGATGCTCGACATTGAAGCCGTTGCTGCCAGCGGTGTTGAATGGCCCGGGGCGCTCCAGATGAGCGGGCACGTAGTAGCTGGTGTCGGGATGATTGAGCGCCATCCACTTTAATGCTTCCAGCGTCTTGTTGTGGCCCGCAATGCCACTGTTGTTCGTCAGTTTCTGTGCCGTCGTGCTCCAGTTCGCAAAGCCCGCACCGGAGCTGCCGGGAACCGAGCAGTCCCAGTTGTTGCCAACGCTGCTGGGCTGCGGAGCGGCATTGCCGCGGCTCGTGTCAGTGTCATTGCGGTCAAAGCAATACTCCCATTGCGCCAGCGCCGTGGCGTTACCCAGGGCGTTGTAAGGCGGAGCGCCCGGGAGCGTTGCCGTGTCGAGTGCGGCAGGAATCTGGCCACTGATGACCGACATGGAGGTGTGTTCATGTCCAGGCACCACTGTCTCGACGCCGATGAACAGCGGCTGCGTCCGCAGCGCGTTGAGGTATTCGATCAGCGGATACTGGTATTCCTGAATCGACTGCCAGCGCCACATGTTGCGGTTGGCGCCGGAGCCGGATAAGTCCCCCTTCACCGTGACGCCACTGGTCACCCAGGTCGTGCCCGGGCTCTGACCAGAAACGAAAGGATAGGCTGGTGTCGCGAAGGTCGCGTCTTCCACCAGCGTGCAATTGCGATTGCCGGTTCCACCGTGGCCGGCCTGCACGAACCAGTCGAGACCATAGCTGCCATCGGTCGTGTCGGCAGACTTGGCTACCAGCTTCTGCATCGAAATGGACCCGTCCGAGCAGGTCGAGTGGTTGTGGAAGTCGCCGGCAACGTACTTGCCAGGGGTCTTGCCGGCCGCAGCGGCGACCGTCGGCACGGCTACGAAACCGCCAATGCTGATTGCCGCGGCAACCGCCATAGCAACCGGATTCCTGCTGATCATCGAAGATTTCATCGGGCACTCCTGAAAACAGTTCGTACGTGTAGCGCTGCCGCCCTGACGCGGGGTAAGCCACTCTCGAACCCCGTCATGAAGCCCGCGTTAAACTTTGGTGACGTTGCAATCAGTCAAATGCGTTCAGCGCGCCAGACCGTCGCGCAACTCGCGGGCTTGCGGATCGTCGGGATCGATGCGCGCGAGTTGCACAGCCAGGGTCTGCGCCGCTGCCGGATCAAGGGCCGCGAGCGAGCGCGCCATCTGCAGCAGCGGCATGTAGGCAGGATGAAAGTCCGGACTGATCTGCAGGACCGACAGCAGGGGCTCCTGCACCTGTGCCAGCATCTGGCGCACATCGGTGGCGGGTTGCACGTGGCGGCCTGCCTCGATGTAACGATCGCGCGCCTGCCAGTACGCGCTCAGACGTCGGACTCGATCCGGCGGCGCGGCATCGCTCAGGACTTCACCCGGCTCGATGCCCCACTCGCCAAGCAGCTGCATGAGCCGGTCACGTGGCATTGAGTCCGGAGCATAGGTCAATCGTGGTGCCCGGTAGGCAACGACTGGGCGGTCGTCGGTGTTCAACACTGCGGATTCTGCAAAGCGCTGCAGTGAACGTGGTCCCGCGACGAAACTGCCGAGGATGGCAAACTCGTCTTCGAGGCCGAGAGTGGTGAGATCACGGGCAACAGTCACAGCATGAAGCCGTGCAATGACTGCCCCGCTGTCGAAACCCGCGTCGTCCTCGCGCCCGAGCAAACCGACAACGGGTGTATCCAGACTGTTGCTTGCCAGTATGGCCACTGCACCGGGAAACACCGACTGGTAAGCGCCCACGATGCTGCGCAGACTTTCGAGATCGAGCTGATGCAACGGCAGCCACTGGCAGAAGAGGCCGCCGCGTGCCAGGCGAGTTCGCACCGCCCGGAAATGCTCCACGGTGTACAGCGAGCCCGCACCGCTGCGCGCGGGGTGGAAGTTGTCCGACACAATGACATCGAATTGTCGGTCAGTTGACTGCACGAACCGCCGGGCATCAGCAGCAATGACGCGGGCGCGCACGCTTCGCGCTGGTCCCTCGAATACTCCTGTAAACAGATGGCTGGCGGCGATTACCTCGGGCAGCAGTTCAACGACGTCGACCTGCACGCCGGGATCTTCGGT
This sequence comes from Gammaproteobacteria bacterium, assembly GCA_031424095.1. GTDB lineage: Bacteria > Pseudomonadota > Gammaproteobacteria > Steroidobacterales > Steroidobacteraceae > ZC4RG30. Next base: position 12,844 of record JANPGU010000147.1, on the reverse strand, counting down.
GGCGGCGGCAGCAGTAACGCCTGTGCCCATTCCCAGAAACAGCACATGCGCCGGCGCGGGATGCAGCAGCAGCGGCAGCCATGCCTGGCGCGCATCGAACCAGTAGCTCGCGCTGCTGCCCTCCTGCTGACGGTTGTCGATGCGCAGGCGCGCGACGCCATCGCGGTCCTCCACCACGCTGACCGCGGCGGTGGCGCCCTCCTCATAGCTCCGGATCCGGCCACCGGGCGGAATGTCGATGAAGGCAAGCCGGGGCGCCAGCACGGCCAGCAGCAAGGTGGCTGCCACCGGGACCCACGTCCATACCCATCTCCATGCATGCCACGGCAACACTGCCAGGTATCCGGTCGACAGCAGCAACAGCGACCATTTCGCGCCAACCCACGGCACCGCGATCACGCCGAACACAGCCGGCGCCAAGGCCGCACCCGCGCCGTTCCAGCCGGTGGCCTCACCAAAACCCGCACCTTTTTCATTCGCCACGATGCAGAGCTGGCTGAACAGCGCGCCCATCACGATGGTGGGCAATGCGAAGGCGGACAGCGCCAGCGCGGCCTCGGTGCCGATCGCGGCCGGCAGGCAGTCGCCCAGTGCGGTGCCGAGTGCGGCGCGCAGCGAATCGGCGCACCACAGTGCCGCGGCGCCGATCAGGGAGGCGCAGGACAGCGCCACCAACAGGATGTTGCTGGTGCGATCAGGATCCTTGCGGCCGGCCCACCATCGCTGGTACGAAGCGGCTCCCAGTGTCGTGCCCGCCAGATACACCGCCAGTGCACAGGCAAAGGTGTACACGGTTTCCTCTGTCACCTGGCACAGCACGCGCAGCGCCACCACTTCGTAGCCAATTCCCAGCAGGCCGGTAGCCGCCAACCGCAGCAGCGGCGGATTGCGCGCGGCTGAATTCGCGGTGATCACAGACCCGAGCGCGCGCGGTTCGGACTTACGGAACAGCCACGTTGCCGTCGCTGCGCACAGCAGGTTGATCATCGCGCCGGCGGTCGCGGTGGCGGTCAACCCATGCGCCGGAATGAACCAGAATGCCGTCGTCAGAACGCCCAATACCGCGCCAAGGGTATTGGCGGCATACAGCCCACCAAAGAAACTGCCGGCCGCGTGGCGCGATGGAACCAGTCGCTCCAGCGCAGGCAGCGCAAGCCCCATCGCTGCTGCAGAGGGCAGCAACAGCAGCAGGGTTCCGCCGAACGCCACGGTCCAGTGCCACGGCATGGAGGGTGCAGGTCCGATGAGTGCCAGCAGCGCCGCGGTCGCAGGCCGGAATATGGCGGTCAGCACCAGCCCCCACAGTCCGATCAAGGCTTCGCAGGCGATGTACCACCGCAGCGGCGCGGCACTTGCCCGCAGTGCGCGGCCAAGGCACAGCGCACCCAGTGACATGCCACCGAAGAAAGCCGCCACGACCGCCAGCATCGCTGCTGCTTCGTGGCCCAGCCACAGCGCGCCCTGCTGCGTCCAGACGATCTGGTATGCCAGCCCGGCGAAACCGGAAGCGGCCGTCAACAGCAGCGCAACTGATGCGCGCCAGGCACCCGCCCGATGCATCAGCTTTTCATCCGCCGAACCGGATGACGTAACCCCACGAATCGAGCCGTGCGGGAATGGCATTGAACGCGAGGGAGATACGGCGCTCGCCCTGGTTGGGGGGCACGGCATGCAGCAGATACGACGGAAACAGCACCATGTCGCCGGGTTCCGGAGCCGGACTGATCCACTTGTCTGCGCTGTATTCTCCCGGTGTCATACGTTTGTGGTCGTTCCGGAACAGGAAGTCAGTGCCACCCGGTGATTTCATGAACACCGTCTGTGATCCCGGATGGGTGCGGGTCAGGTAGATCACGCCGGACACGAAACTGTTTGCATGATTGTGCATCGCCTGATGGCCACCCTGTTCGAGCACATTCACCCACATCTCCTTCAGACCCCATTCCAGCTGCTCGCCAAACAGATGCTTGCCGAACTCGACGAGCCGGGGTGCGACTTTTGCTGCGACCATGCCCAGCAGCGGATTGTCGGCCGGTTGCAGCATCTGCGTGTGCGTTAGCCGCAGCGAGGAATTGTTGTCCCGCGTCGTGCGTGCGGCGAAATACGCAATCAGCTCGCCCACCAATGCCGCATCCAGGGTGGCCGGCGCACGCAGGAATGGGACAGGGAACAGACCGAAGACTTCATCCATGCGCCGATTATTGCATCCCGTTGCTGCAAGTGTGTGCCCGGAAGACCGGCCGACCTGACCAAGCGTCTGCAACAGACGCCACACAACTGTCACGAGTCGGAAACAGGTTGCCCGATAGCATCTCCCGGTTCGCGCAACACCAGCCCCATGATTGCAGAGGTACAGATTTCATGAACATCAAGTCGATTGCCACCGCCGCCGCCGTCGCCGGGTTGCTGGCGTGCGCTGCCCCGAGTTTTGCTGCACCTGTAACGCTCACGTTCGAAGGCGCCAACAGCTACGGATCAATCGCCGAGTTCTACAACGGCGGCACCGATATTCCGTCCCCCTCGTCTATTCCGGCGGCTAGTGGCCCGAACTATCACATGTCCTTCGGTCTGGACGCGCTGGCCTTTACCAATGACGTCGGCACCTTCTCGGGCGAACCGTCACCGGGCACCATCATGTCTCCCGTGGGCAGCAGCGCCTCGTTGTTCGCAACCGACGGCACGAGCTTTGTCGGTTCATTGTCCTTCTACTACTCCGCGGTCCAGGATTTCAGCGTCGACATCCTGGACGCGACCGACAGCGTGATCGGTACTCTGAGTCTGCTGGCGAACAACGGCAGCTGCAGCACGGTGGCGTTCTGTGTCTGGACGCAGGCATCGACTAATTTCGAAGGCGCCGCGAAGTCGATCCGCTTCGGTGGCGGTTTCGATGCTCTGAACGGCGGCATCGCCGGCTTCGATGACATCACGGTAACTTCGGTACCCGTGCCCGCTGCGGCCTGGCTGCTGGCCTCTGGCCTGGCCGTCCTTGGCCGGATGCGCCGCAAGCGCACTACCGCAGGTGCACTGTCGGCGGCGTGAAGACAACGCGATTAGCCGCAGCAGTGCGCGAAAGCGCACTGCTGCGGTTCGTGTTGCTGTTCTGCGCATCCTTTGCGGCTGCGCTCTTCTGGACAAGATTCGGCGCAGGCCCGAATGAACAGGCAACATCGGTTGCGCAATTTCTCGGGGCGGCGGCAACCGCGGTGCCAGTGCAAGAATCACGATCAGCGACCATCCCGCCGGTGAATCTTCCTCAGGACGCATCCAGGCCTGACGGGGATTCAGGGTTGCTTTTGCCCAGTCCCTTGCCGGCTGCGCACTTCGCGACGCTGGTTGAAGCTGGCATTTCCGCTGACGACAGCGAGCAGCGCAGCCTCGCAATTCTGGAACTGGCCCAGGCTCCGGTCGAACAATCGCTGGGTGGACTGATCAGGATTCTGCGAGAGAATCGTGATGCCCGCAGCCGCCTGACCGCGCTGGAAGCTTTGCTGGGCCTGCCGGATTCTCCGCAGGTGCGCGAACAGCGGCAACGCATTCTCGAACTGCTGTCGCGTGATCCGGACGAAAGGCTCGCTACCGCAGCGCGCCGGGGTGCCATTGCCAGCTGATTGCTGCAGACGCGCACAAGGCCGTGCTGCGATTTTCGTCATTTCGGCGAAACCATTTGCCGCCACCATACGTACCGATGTCAAGCTACCCGAATGCAGCGGTGGTGCGGGAGACAGAAGATGGGCGGACACGGCATGAGATTCCAGCAACGATTGGGCCTGTCGACAGTCGCCGCGCTTATTCTGCTGCCGCTGAATGCAATGGCGGCCGGAGTGCCGGGGAAAGTCGAAGAGGGAGACAAGCAGCTCTCGGAAGTCGCCATCACTGGCAAGCGCATCGCTGCCCTGTCGCAGGCAGATTCCGCCAGCGTAGGAACCGTGCTGGCGGATCAGCTTGCCAATCGCCCACTGTTGCGCACTGGCGAGGTGCTCGAAGTGGTACCCGGACTCATCGTCACGCAGCACAGCGGTGACGGCAAAGCCAATCAGTTTTTCCTGCGTGGCTTTAACCTCGATCACGGCACGGACTTCGCCTCGCGTGTCGACGGCCTGCCGGTCAACATGCCGACCCATGGGCATGGCCAGGGATACAGCGATATCAACTTCCTGATCCCGGAACTCGTCGATCGCATCGATTACAAGAAGGGAACGTACTACGCCGACGAAGGCAACTTCTCTGCCGCCGGCGCGGTGGACGTCACCTATGCGCATCGCCTCGACCGCTCGCTGCTGGCGGTGAGTGGCGGCGAAAACGGCTTCCGCCGCACTCTGCTGGCAGTCTCGCCACAGTGGCGCGCAGGTGATCTGCTGGCAGCCATCGACTACCAGCACAATGACGGTCCGTGGCAACTGCAGGAAAACTTCCGCCGCGTCAATGGACTGCTGAAGTTCACGCGCGGTGACCTCGCCGATGGCTTCGGTCTTACTGCGATGGCCTTCAATGGCCGCTGGACTTCCACGGACCAGATCCCGCTGCGCGCCGTGCAGTCTGGTGCGCTATCGCGCTTCGGCAACATCGATCCCACCGATGGCGGCGAAACTCATCGTTACAGCCTCTCCGCCGACTGGTGGCGAAGCGCCGGTGCCGGCCAGCTGCGCGCACTAGCCTATGCGATCGACTACCGTCTGGATCTGTTCTCAAACTTCACTTACTTCACAGATCCGGTCAACGGCGATCAGTTCGAGCAGTTCGACGACCGGCGCATCCGCGGCGGCTCGGTGCGCTACAAGGTGCCCGTCACACTCGGTGGCCTGGAGAATGAATTCGCGACTGGCGCCGAATTGCGCCACGACGATATCTCGCCCGTCGGCCTATATCGCACCCTTAAACGCCAGCGAACAGCGACTATCCGGCAGGATGGGGTCAGGCAGACGAGCTACTCGGCCTATATCAGCGCCGGTACGGCGTGGTCCTCGAAATTCCGGACGACCATCGGCTTGCGTGCTGACCATTTCCGGTTCGACGTGGACAGCAACCTGCCTGTCAATTCCGGCAAGGCAAACGAATCCATTGCCAGTCCAAAGCTCACGATGATCCTGGGCCCCTGGGAGAACACTGAGCTGTTCCTGAATGCGGGCGACGGTTTCCACAGCAATGATGCCCGCGGCACCACCATTACCGTCGACCCTGCCGACGGTGTTACGCCCGCGCAGCTGGTCGATCCACTGGTGAAGGCGCGCGGCGCAGAAATCGGCGTGCGCACTCGCCCGATCAATGGGTTGCAACTTGCCGCGTCGCTCTGGATGCTTGATCTGGACTCGGAACTGCTGTTCGTGGGCGACGGCGGCACCACCGAGGCTAGCCGCAAGAGCCAACGCTCCGGACTGGAACTATCTGTCTACTATCGCCCCCGCGAGTGGCTGATCCTGGATGCGGACCTGGCATTTTCCCGGGCGCGCTTCGACGACAATGATCCGGCCGGCGACCGGATACCGAATGCAGTCGACCGGGCTGCTTCGCTGGGGGTGGTCATAAATCTGCCCACCGGGTGGTCGGGTGGGCTGCGCATGCGATATCTGGGTCCCGCAGCCCTGATCGAGGACAACTCCATACGTTCTGCCGCCACGACGCTGCTGAACGCGCAGGTCGGTTACCAGTTCACGTCCAGTGTGAAGGGAACCGTAGAAATGCTGAACGCTCTCGACGAGCAGGCGAACGACATCACCTACTACTACGCGTCGCAGCTGCAGGGAGAGGCGGCGCCAGTGGGGGATATCCATTTCCACCCGGTGGAGCCACGCACCCTGCGCGCAACACTCACGCTGCGCTTCTGAGCGCCGCAGTTCCGGAGCACCGCTTGCGGCCAGCACTGCATTTCATGGCCGGATTTCCTGTGCTGGCTTTGGCATGCGCGCAACTTGCACTGGCGGATCCCACGGCGTCCATGCGGGAGGCGCGATGCGAAACGCGCGCACCGGATTTCGGCGACAAGCGGGATATCACGTGCCAGTTCACAGCGGCTGGCGTTCAACAGGCATTGTTCAAGGTCCGCTTTCTGGGCAGCCATGACGACACGCAGCTGTCGATGACACCTGCACTGGACGGACTGCCTTTGACCTGCGGCCCCGGCAGCAAGACGAGCAGTCGGTTTGAAGACGGCGAAATTACGCTCGAATGCCGCTTTGTGATCGAGGCAAAGGTCGATTCCACCCATTTGCTGAAGATGGAAATCGTCTGGACACACGCACAATACGATGGCTTCGAATTTACCCTGCGGTGAGCCAGGCAAGGATTTCCGCCGTGTGTTCGCCATGGCGCGGCGGTGCTCCGGGCGAGGGCGTATGGCCTTGCGAAGATAGAAATCCCGGACCCAGTATCGAGACATCTTCACGCTGCGGCAGGCCCGGCACCTGCAGCGGCAGACGCAACGCACGTTCATCGAGCGCCGGCAACGACATTGCCTCGCCGATGTCACGCACCATGCCGCAGGGAATGCCAGCGGCGCTCAGCAAGCCTTCCCACTCCGCCGCATCACGGCTCAGCAGCACCGCGGCCAGTTCAGCCTGCATCGCGACCGCATTCGCGCGACGCAGATCCGGATCCGCGAAGCGCGCGTCGCTCAGCCACTGCGGCCGGTCCAGCAGACGCGCCAGCTGTTCGAACTGATGCTGCTGCACGACACCCAGCGAGATGCGATGGCCATCCCGCGCTGCGAACAGCGCCGAGGTTGGCTGGCCGCTGTAGCCGGTGTTGCCAGTTCGCTCCAGGGCGCGGCCCGTCACAAGGTAGGGCACCACCGCGGAAGCCATGAATGCCAGCGTCGCATCGAACATTGCCACATCGAGATACTCGCCTTCACCACCACGTTCACGCCGCAGCAGCGCGGCCAGAATGGCAAAGGCCGCAGTCTGCCCAGTCAGCGTGTCGACCACCGGAAATCCCACGCGCATCGGCGGGCCATCCGGATCGCCACCCAGGCTCATCATGCCGCTGGTGGCCTGGACGATGTTGTCGATCGCAGGCCAGTCGCGTCGCGGTCCGGACTGCCCGTATCCCGACACCGAGCAATAGACAAGGCGCGGGTTGAGCTTCTGCGCCGCTGGCCAGTCAAGGCCCAGTCGCTGCATGACACCTGGACGAAAATTTTCCACCATCACGTCGCAACGGGCCACCAGTGAACGGGCCGCATCGAGGTCAGATGGCTTCTTCAAATCGAGCACGATCGACTTCTTGCCGGCGTTGACCGCAATGAACGCCGGTGCCATGCCATCGTAGCTGCGGTCCGCGCCGTAGTAACGCATGGCATCGCCACGACCCGGCGCCTCGACCTTGATGACCTCGGCACCCAGCAGACGCAGCAGGTGCGTCGCATAGGGTCCTGCCATCACATGACTGAAGTCCGCAACGCGGATTCCCTCCAGCACCTGTTTCATTCGGACTTCTCCCGGCAGATGACATGACCATCGGTACCTACGCTTGCCCGTGCCAGTTCGTAAACGCTGCGCCCGTCGATGCCATACCGCGCGAGGCTGTCGGCATTGCGTCCGGCCTCGTGCAGGTACAGCGCGTCGAAACGGCGCTGGTCCGCTGCACTGACGGCCGCACCCACCACGCCTTCGCGCTGCGCCAGCTGCCAGCCTTCATCGAGCGCGCGCTCGTTTTCCTCGGCCAGCACCTGCTCCCAATAGGGAATCGATGCGTCCAGCACGGCGCGTTGCGCCGCCGTCAGCGATTCCCAGCGGCGGATCCCCATGGCCCGCGCGGGATAGGCGCCGCGCGGCACGCGCAGCTGCGTGTAAAAGCGGGACACCTCGGCCAGATGCAGGGCCTTGAAGGTGTCGGTGGGCGCAACCAGGCCATCGATGACGCCCTTGGCCATTGCCGAATAGACTTCACTCATCGGCATGTTGACCGGATCGGCGCCCAGGCCGCGCATCACGTTGAGCAGTTCGGTGGGCACGCGGATGCGCATGCCCTTGAGGTCGGCCAGGGAACGCACCTGGCGATCGCGGGTGACGATACCGGGCAGACTGCCGCCCTGCACGGCCAGCACCTTGAGGCCGGTAAGTTCGCGCGCGAACTCGGCATTGCCATCGGCCATGCAGCGATACAACGCCACCTGCTCCGCGATGCGCGTGGTACCGGTGTAGAAGCCCGACTGGATGCGGATCAGATGCACCCCACCCTTCACATAGATGGGCGTGATCAGGCCGATGTCCACCACGCCGTGGCGCAGCTCGAGCATCGAGTGTTCCGATGACAGCAGTGCACCAGACCAGCTGGGCCTGATGCGCAGCGTGCCGCGCGAACGTTCCGCGACGAATTTCATCCAGCGCTTGTCCGCGCGGCTGAAAGGATGTGCCGGGCTGTACGGCGTCGCGTAGACCAGCTCGGTCACTGCGGTATCGGGCGCCTGGCCGCATGCGGCCAGCAGCAGCAGCACGATGCCCGCGATGTATTTCACCGTGGCACCACCGTCTGCAGGAATTGCTCCACGTGCGCCACGGCCGCATCGCGGTCCCAGTGCTTGGCATCCACCATGTCCGCATCCAGCGTAAGCACGGGCACCCCGGCCGCGCGCAATGCCTCGCTGGTCAGGCGCGTGCCGGACTGCGACAGCCGGTTGTCCGGTGGCACCAGCATCACCGCCGCGTCAATGCCACAGCGCCCCGCCTCGCTGACCATCCACTCGTTCATCCAGGGTGGCAGATGCAGCACCTCGTTCATCGAGCAGATGCGGCTTGCCAGGGCCTCCAGCGGCTGGCCCTGCAGCTCACGGATGTACTGTGCACCCGCGAACGGCAGGTACATGGACCAGACGAACACGGCGCCAAGCCGTTCCTCCAGCGCCTGATAAAAAGAGGTGTCATGCCAGAGTCCTGCCCCGATCCACATCAGGCGCAGGCGCTCGTTGGTGGCGATGCCGCGCCCCGCGCGCACGCGTTCACGCACCTCGTCGCGGAAGCGGCGGGAATGGGTCACCGCCCACTCTGAACCACGATGCCATTGCGGAATCATCGTGTTGGGCATCTGGTCGACGATGGATACGGGGCAGGGGCGCGCAGAACCTGCCAGCTCCGCAGCCTCGGCGAGGTATTCTTCCTGCTCGTTGATGCGCTCCATCAGCGCTTCGAACTTCTGCATGTCGAAGCGGCGATCGGTCTTGCGCTCGAGCAGCGCAATGAGGTCGCGCATTTCCTGCGTCAACAGTGCGATGCGCCCGGCGCCGTATACTTCCTGCCACCGATTGCGCGAATGGCGATACCACTGCGGCAGCGACTGCGGCCAGGCTGGTGCCTCCATCGGAAAGAAGTCGGTCTGCAGCACATCGGCCCATTGCGAGAACACGTGCTGGATGCAGTCGCAGGTCAGGCGCGCCACCAGTACCGTGGGCCGCGGCAAACCGCCCCAGGGCGCGTTGGCCGGATCATTGGCCAGCGAACAGGCCAGTCCAAGCGAACAGTAATTGCAGCGGTTCGGCGGATAGCCCTGCTCATCCAGCACCGCGAAATAGCGTCTCGATAGTCTCTTGGCGGAGATGTACGCCGACCACCACTGGTTCGATACGACCGGGATATCCATCGCATGGAAGATCTCGTGTGGCGTGTCTGCCTGGGCCACCGCAAACGGCTCGCCGCGTTCCACCACGCGCTCGCGCAACTCGGCGCCAAAGGCCTTCTGGAAGGCGGTTGCGGCTGCTGTGCACACCAGGTCCTTGCGATCCCGCGCCGCCATCTCAGCACTCATTTCATGACTCCCGCAGCGTCAAGTTCCGCATGGCGCGCGGCGCCAATGCCCGCTACTTCCAGCGCGATCTCGCGATTGTGCTCGCCGATTCCGGGCGCGCGGTACGGCGCTATGACATCGACGGAGAAACTGATGGGCGTGCGCACATGACCAAACGCTCCGAGCTTCGGGTGTGGCAGTTCGACCAGCGCACCGCGGTCGCGCAGCTGCGCATCGTGCAGCAGCAGGTCTTCGATGTCCTGCACCACGCCGGCGGCGATGCCTGCACCCTGCAGCAATGCCGCGAGCGCATGATCTTCCTGTTCGCGCGTCCACTCGGCAAGCGGGCGGCCACCGGCGAGCGCGTTCAGGCGCGCCTGCTCATCGGCGTTGAACAACGAGATGGCGACCCAGCGATCCACGCCGCGCGCGGGATACACATCCTGGTGGAACACTGCTGGATCGGCGTTGCCCATGCGCCGCAACGGCGCTGCGCTCTGCGCGGCAAGGATTGCGCTGTGCATCTGCTGCACGCAGATTTCGTACATCGAGGCATCGATATGGCAGCCGCGGCCCTGCGCAAGGCGCTGCGTCAGTGCGGCCGCGATGCACGCCGCCATCACATAGGGGACGATCACGTCGCCGTAAGGAACCGCACCGGGAACGACCGGATCGCGATCAGCCCAACCCGTCATCCAGGTGCGACCCGACAGCGCACCACCGGTGCCATCCACGCCCCACTCACCCGCAAGCGGACCGGTCTGCCCGTAGACACTGCCGGAAGCCATCACGAGCCCGGGATAGCGTGGCGAAAGCTGGGTGAAACCCAGGCCCAGCTTGTCCATCGTGCCGGGCGAGAAATTTTCGACCACGGCATCGGCCCAGCCCAGCAATGGATTCAGGATCTCGCGCGACTCCGGGCGCTTCAGGTCCATGGAGAGGCTGCGCTTGGAAGTATTCAGATGTGCGAACCAGGGTTTGTCGTCGAAATCATCGGCCTTTGACGCTGCGATCTGCACGTCGATACGCGACAGGCAGGGCCGCGTGCGCGTCTCGACCTTGATCACATCCGCGCCCAGATCACCCAGCACCTTGGTGGTGATCGAACCCACCAGCGCCCAGGAGAAGTCCAGGATGCGGAGGCCCGCGAGCGGACCGGTGCGGGCAGTGGTTCGTGGCGCTTCGACTGGCGCGCTGCCAGCCGCTGGTGTGAGCTGCGCAAAGCGACCGGGCTGCTGCCGACCCTGCTCCTGCTGCCAGAACTTGCGCAGCATGAGATGCGGGTCGGTGAGCACGTCTTCCGGCGCTGCGACGACAACCGCATTGATGCCACGACGCTGCCCCTCGTCGCGGATCTCGGCCCGCGTGCGTGTGCGGAAGAAGGCTGCGATGGCCGCCTCCCATTCGACCCGCAGTGCCGGGTCGAGCGTGGAACGGTTGTAGCGCAGCCAGTCCACGCCATGCAAAGGATTGGGCCCGGTCGCATCCATCCAATCCGACAGGCCCTGGTTCGCTGGCGCGCCGAAGCGGCCGGTCATCAGCGTGTGGAAACACCAGCCATCGGCAAGCGCCCAGATGCAGCGCACAGTGGCGCGGCCGTAGTTCAGCGCACCGCCCACGCGATGCAGCTTGCGGCGGTCGAATTGCCACACCAGCACGCCATTCACGTTGCGGCTGAAAGCCACCTCCTGCACCGAGACATCGACATGCTGTCCGCGCCCGGAAACGCCGCGCGAATAGTGCGCGGCCATCGCGCCGGCAGCTGCCACCATCTCGGCGTGGAAGCCGCAGGCATCGAGCGCTTCCTTTACCGGCGCGCGATCCGGCTCACCCGTGAGACGCAGCGCGCCGCCCATTGCCGAGGCCACCAGTTCACTGCCGCGCCAGCGCGAACGCGGGCCACCGCTGCCGAAGGGTGTGACGGAGACATGCACCACAGCGGGGTTCCAGACCTCGATCTGCGCGCGCGAAATACCCTGGTCTTCCAGACGCTCCAATCCATCGCCATCCACGAGAAAGTGTGCGGCGCGGATACTGTGTTCAGCGGCCGCCTCGTGCACGATCTGCGCACCCAGCGAGGCCAGCAGACGGCACAGCGGCCGCCGTGCCATGTCGCCCAGTGCCAGTACGCGTTGCCCTTGTAGCAGCGTCATCGAAACGTCTCCCGGCAGAATTTCATGATGCGATCGAGCGAATGATCGTTGGCCAGCCAGTGCGAGGCCGGCAGGATCAATGCGGGAATTCCTGCAGCGACCAGCGCCTTGCGCTGCGCCGGCACCTGCCAGGCGAGCGCCTCATCCTCGCGCGTCAGCCACAGGATCACCGCGTCAGCCCGCGTGTCCCTGGCGTGCGCAACCAGCCAGCCGGCGCGATCGAAAAACGCACGCGGCCCGACTGAACTTGCCGAGAGCTGGCGAGCGATGGCCAGCGCGGGCAGCTCGTCCGCGGACGACGCCGGCGCACGCAGTCGGTCGAGCGCAAAGGAGTGGGCTTCAGCAATGACACTCGCACCGGTCGCCTCTACCGCAGCATGCAGGCGATCATCGGGCGGCATGCTGCCCGCCAGCAGCACACGATGCGTCGCGGGCGCGCCTGCAGGTTCGGCAATGCTGCCAAGCCATCCGGAGGGATCATTCCACAGCGCAGCACGCGCCAGACGCTCGTAGAACGCACCCTGCCCCACACGGCGTTGTTGCAGGTCCCGCAGCATCCGGCGCAATTCGTCGGCGCGCTGGATGGCCGCGGGCAATGCCTGCGGCGCGACATCGAGTGCTGCTGCCAGTGCCAGCACGGCATCGGCGGCGTGTGCAAGGCTGGATGCGCGCGGCACCAGCGACATGTCGAACACCAGCGGCTGCGGACCCCGCAGGCTGCCACGCTGCTGCAATTCGCGCACATAGTAGAAGAGCCGCTGTGCGGCATCGTCGCTGCGGGAGAACACCACAGAATGCAGTCCATCGAAGGCGCCGTCATGCCACTGTTCGAGTATCGAGCGCGCCCAGCCGGGAAAGCCCGACTCGAGCCACTCATCGGCCCAGGGCGTGTGTCCATCGGTTCGCCACGGCAGATGACCAAACGGTCGCCTGCTTGCCAGCAGCACCTCGATTGGCACATCCGGACCCACGAAGCC
>JANPGU010000146.1:0-4463 GCA_031424095.1 Gammaproteobacteria bacterium | reverse complement strand
CGGCTTGCATCTGCTGCAAAACACAGATGCGCCATCAGCATGAACAACGGCAAGGTGCCCAATTCGTAGCGGGTCATGGTCTCGAACAGCAGCACGCCGGATTTGATCAGCGCTGGCTCCAGCCCGAGCGTGAGGCTGAGGCCGCCGAGGCCCACGAGACCCAGCGAAACGCCGATGGGCATGCCAGCCAGCAGCAGCGCCAGCAGCACCACCACGCCCGTCATTCCCACTGCCGAGCCGGTCATCGTGATACCCGCGTGAGACTGCGGCGCAGCGCGTGCAGCAGCAGCAACGCCAGCGCCACCACCGCAATCACGCGCAGCGGACGATAGGGAATGCGCAGCAGCTCGCTCTCTTCATGCCCGGACCACAGCTCGGCGGCGATCCAGGCACTGCCGGCCAGCAGCGCTGCATAGAGCACGGCTCCCGCCATTGCCTGCACTCGCTCCAGCAGCAGGCGCACAACCGGCGGCAGGCGATCGATGAGCAGATGCACGCGGGCGTGGGTGTCTTCCAGCGCGGCCATCAACAGTGCGCCCGCGGCTGCCACCAGCACCGCTGCCTGCACCAGTTCGATGGCGCCGAGCAACGGCACGTGTATTTGCCGGCCAAGCATGGCCAGCGTGTCCGTGGCCATGGCGAGCAGCAACGCCGAGCCTGCAATCCACACCAGCAGAGTGCGCAACAGCTTCATGCGCACTGCCACTCAGTGCTGGAACTGCGCCGCCAGCTGCGCGGTGGCAGGCCCGCGGCCGCGCCGATGCGCGCGAGATAGTCGATCACGGCTGCAGCGCGCGCATCATCTACGCACACCGGTCGGCCCGGCGGCTCCACATGCACCGGCACGATGCCCGTGGTCAAGCTGCCGTTGGCATGCCAGCGCACGGTGCCCAGCAATGCATGCACGGCCTCGGGGTGAAAGGGTGCCAGTGGATAACGCGGATCCGGCTCGAAGCCGAACAGCTCGCGACGACGCTTTGCCCATGCCGCCCTTTCGGGATGATCCTGTGCAGGACTCAGCGCATGCGTCACCACACAGCCATTACCCAGACCATGAAACACCGGACGCCCCTCGCGCAGTTCGATACCCCGCAGGATATGCGCGTGATGACCGATCACCACATCCGCACCGGCAGCCAGCGCAGCATCGGCCAGCGGCCGTTCGTAGGGCGCGAGCTGGGCCGGCGTATGCACGATGCCTTTATGGAAGGCAACAATAACAAGCCCGGCGCGGGTACGCGCGCGGCGGATGTCGTCTGCGAGCTGCATCAACGCCTCGGGCGCAACTTCGATCAGCGGCGCAGCGGGCGCCACGGGACTGCCATCGGCCGTGCGCACGCGCAGGTAATTGCAGCCCGCGCCCGTTGCCGTGGCCCAGGCCGCTTCGGGACCGACGCAGTTGTAGCTCAGCAATGCAATGTGCCGACCACGAACCGTCAGGTGCAGCGCCGCGCTCGCCGCGGCCAGTGTCGCACCAGCACCGCAATGCGCGATCCCCAGTCGATCCAGTTCCGCGATGGTGTCGGCAATGCCAACTGCCCCGCAGTCCGTCATGTGGTTGCCGGCCAGGGTGACCGCTGCAAACCCTGCGCGCCGCAATGCCGCCAGGTTTTCCGGTGGCGCGCCCGGCGCCGGCACATCGCCCTTGAGTTCGGCACCGCGCCGGGTGTGCGGCACTTCCAGATGGCCGATGGCAAGGTCCGCGGCACGCACCGCCGGGGCGATTCCCGATAGCCAGTGATCGGCATCCGGCACATCGAGCACCAGATCGCCGGCAAACAGCAGGGTCAGAGCATCTGGCGATTGCGGCGCATCGGTCCGATCGTTGATCATCCGCATCGTCATGCCAGCAATCTCACGCCGCAAATCCCCCGCGAAGCCCGCCGCCAGCCGCAAAAGCGCGGTCACGGGCGCATTCGCCACGGGTCACGTCACCGAATGGGTGCGGGAACGGATCCGCAACGGGCGCCTGGTGCCAGGCCAGCGCCTGGTCGAGGCGGATATCGTCAAGGCCACCGGCGCCAGCCGCAGCAAGGTGCGCGAGGCGCTGCGCCGGCTTGAATCGGAAGGATTGGTTGCCATCGAGGAATTCCGCGGCGCCTCGGTGAAGAAGCTGAGCCTCGACGAGGTGCGGCAGATCTACCAGGCGCGAATGGCGCTCGAAGGTCTGGCCGCCGGCGAGTGCGCCACGCGCGCCGACGACACCCTGCGCGCCCAGCTGCGGTCCATCCAGGACGCGATGAACGCCGGCGAAAGCGCGGGCAATCACGAGCGCTTCGCAAGTCTCAATCAAGCCTGGCATCACCTGATCATCGACGGATCGGGCAATGGGTATATCGGGCAGTTCCTGAAGCGGCTGACAGTTCCGATCTACCGCCTGCTGTTCTCCACGTTCTACACCACGCAGCGCATCGCCACAGCCAATGCCGATCATCGCGTCATCACGGCTGCGATTGTCGACGGCCGCGCTGCGGACGCGGAACAAGCCATGCGCGCCCACATCCATAACGGCCTTGAGGCCTTGATCGAGCTGAACACCCACTTTGACACCTGAAGTCCGGCACCGCATCTGCATGCGGCCCGGATTTTCTACCACTTCTTGCGCAGGCTCAGCGCAAACAGTCTGCCGACCGGATTCGATGCCGTCGCATCATAGCCGCCGCTGCCATTCGCGCTGGGCGCAAGGTTCACGTAAGGCGGATCTTCATCGAAGGCATTGCGGACTTCGAGGCCCAGATCCAGGTCCTTGAAAAGCGCGCTGTCGTTCAGGGCGCCCAGATCGACGGACAGTGTGAGGTCTACCGGCGTGTAGGGGCCAACGCCCTGCACCGGTGTCACGGCGTTGTTCTGATATCCATGTATCCGCGTCACCATCGCCGAGCTCTTGAACGCGCCCACATTCCAGCTCACACCGCCACGCAGCTTGAGCTTCAGCGGATTGAAGATGGTGTTCAGCCGATCTGCCGGCGTCGCCGCCGAAGTGATCCCCACCTCGTACTCAGTGAGGTAGCTGCCACTGGCGGTGAACTGGAAGTTTCCGTAGCCCACCGTCTTCAGCAAGTAGGTCGTGACAAAGTCAAAGCCCCGGGTGTTGGACACGCCGAGGTTCTGACTGCGGCCATCGACGAACAGCGTGACATTTGCAGCACTGCCGCCCGGCAAGGTGCCGACGACCACGATGCCCTGATTGATCAGGGTCTGCACCTGCGTGCCGGCGGCCGCGCCGCGCAGGATGATGCCCGTGCCGGCGAAATCAGCCTCGCGCGCAAGGATGGCGAGATTCGACAGGTAGCTGTCCACCTGGCCGCGGTAGTTCACGTCGAAGTAGGTGAGGCTCAGGCGCAGGTCTTGCGCTGCATCCCAGTCGATGCCGGTCGACCAGGTGGTGGCTGTCTCCGGCCCCAGGTTCAGGTTCTGCCCCGACAGCGCTACGCCCGTGATCGCGGCGCCACCGGCCGGGTTCTGGTAGCTCTGCACGAACAGGTTGTTGCTGTTGCCGTAGATCTGGGAAATCAGCGGCGCGCGGAACGAAGTGCCATAGCTGCCGCGCAGCGACAGGTTTGCGGTCGGCTTCCACGTAACGCCGAACTTCTCGTTGCTGGTGTCTCCCACATCGCTGTAGTCGTCATAGCGGACTGCTGCGCTCAGCGTCAGGCGCTCGAATCCCGGACGCGCATTGCTGGCGCCGAACAGCGGAATGTTCAATTCTGCATAAGCGGAATCGACCTTGCGTCCGAAGTTGCGCCAGGTCAGCACGGTGGTCGGACCGCCGCGCGCCGAACCCAGGGACACATCCATGTCCTGACGTTCATAACCCGTGGCCAGCGCCAGATCGCCGCCCGGCAGGGACAGCAGCTTGCCATTCAGCCGCAGCTCGTAGCCCTTGAAGTCGGTGTTGGTGGGCGCGAGGAAGATCTGGTCGGAAATGGCGGCGCGCACCGTCTCCGAGGTACGGCCGAGACCATAAGGGTCGAACGCTGTGGCGGGGTTGGCGCTCGCCAGCGCAGCGTTCAGCGCGGCATTGTTGACGCCGCGCCGCGTGTCCGAGTCGTCGCGCGTCTTGCCATAGCCCGCCAGCGCCTCGAGTTGCCAGCCAAACGGCAGCTCGAATCGCAGCCCCGGCGTCAGCTGCCAGTTGCGCGCGTGGCCGATGGAATTGTTGGTGGGCAGATCGTTGATGAAGCTGTAGTCGATCGCGTATGAAGTGCCGGTAAATCCGGCTGGCCGCACGAACCAGGCATTGGTCTGCGGCACAGTGAGGCGCGTCGAGGCGTAAGCCGCCCGGCGATAGAAGCTGCGATCACTGTAATAGCCGTCAGCGATGAAGCTTGCCCATGGCGCAAGCTCCAGCGTGAAGGTGGAAGCCACCGAGTCGTACTTCTGCTTGGGGAACAGGTCCTGTCCCGGCAACTCATTGCAGCGATTGGCCGTGCCCGCCACAAGGCTGCCAGCGTTGGCTGCAG
>JANPGU010000145.1:0-7531 GCA_031424095.1 Gammaproteobacteria bacterium | reverse complement strand
CGCCACCATCCCCGTTAAGATTTCCGGCACGCTCGCCGAACCGAAGGTTCGACCGGACCTGGCCGGCATGGCCAAGGAACGGGTGAAGCAGGAAGTGGAAAAGCGCAAGGAAGAATTGACGGAGAAGGTCAAGGACAAACTGAAAGGTTTGTTCAAGCGCTGAATGAGTCGTTGCGACCCGCGCAGGTCGCAACGTTCCTTTCCGGAATCAGACGACCGAGATCGTTGCCGGCTGTGGCAGGTTCACCGAGTTGATCAGGAAGCGGCCCCAGGGCGCGCGCGACGTGAGGTCGGCCAGGCGCTCACGGATCGCGCCCATGACAATGGCGAGCCCGTTGGCCGTTACGGCGGCGGCTTCTGCTTCGGCGTCGAGCGTCGAATCCGTCACGAACAGGATGGCATAGGCCTCGACCATGAAGTTGTACGGCGCATTGCGGCTCTTCTCGTCGTCGTTGCGCACCGAGACCATCAAGCCGTAGCGCACGCCTTCGCCGTTGAGCTTCTGCAGCTGCTGGCCATATTGCAGCATGGTGCCGGCGCGATCGCCCTTCTGGTCGTGGTTGGTGTTGGTGCGCATTTCCAGAATCGGAAACAGCAATTCTTCGAGCTGCAGCTGCATGACGGTCTCCACCTGTGTTGCCAGGCGCTTACGTTACCCGATAGGCCGACGTTTTGCCGCAGGCCTTGTCAGTCCTGCGGTTGTGCGCCCCGCACCACCTCGATGATCGCGGCTCCATAGCGCGCCAGCTTGGTCGCGCCCACGCCGGACACGCCGCCGAGCGCTGGCGCGGAATCCGGCAGCAGCCTGGCGATTTCACGCAGCGAGGCATCGTGCAGCACCGTGTAGGCCGGCACCGCGTGTTCGTGCGCCACGCCGCGCCGCCAGTCGCGCAGCGCCTGGAATACCGCCTCTTCCGCAGGGGAACCGGAAACGACGGGCATGGACTTGCGCGACTTGCTGCCGCGACGGTCAGCGACAGTGCGGGCGGGCTCGCGCCGCAGCGTCAGGCGGCGCGTGCCAGTGAGCACGGCACGACTGGCGTCGGTGAGTCGCAGCACATTCCAGTGGTCATGGTCGATGGCGACCAGGCGCAGCGTGACCAATTGCCGCAGCACGGCGCGCCATTGCGATTCATCCAGATCGGCGCCGATGCCGAAGGTGGTCAATGTGTCGTGCCCGCGCTCCACCAGCTTTTCCGTGCGCTTGCCGCGCAGCACGTCGATGATATGCTGTGCGCCAAAGGCGAAGCCGCTGGCCTTCTCGCAGCGGTAGATACACGACAGCAGTTTCTGCGCGGCCTCGGTACCGTCGAATTGCGCGGGCGGCGCCAGGCAATTGTCGCAGTTGCCGCAGGGTTCGCTGACTTCGTCGAAATAATCGAGCAGGTACTGGCGCCGGCAGCGCACGGTTTCGCACAGGCCCAGCATCGCGTCGAGCTTGGCATTGGCTGCGCGCTTGAAAGTTTCGGCAGCCTCGGATTGATCGATGAGCCGCCGCTGCTGCACCACATCGGCAAGTCCGTACACCATCCAGGCCTCGGCAGGCTGGCCATCGCGCCCCGCGCGGCCGGTTTCCTGATAATAGCCCTCCACGCTCTTGGGCAGATCCAGATGGGCGACAAAGCGCACGTCGGCTTTGTCGATGCCCATGCCGAACGCGATGGTCGCCACCATGATGACGCCGTCTTCCTCGATGAAGCGGTCCTGCCGCTGTCTGCGTTCGCTCGCCGTGAAGCCGGCATGGTAGGCGAGGGCGTCGATGCCTTCCTTGACCAGCAACTCGGCCGTTTCCTCCACGGATTTTCGCGACAGACAATAGACGATGCCCGACTGGCCCGCGTGTTCCTCGCGGATGAATCGCAACAGCTGGCGCCGCGGTGTGTCCTTCTCGGTGATGCGGTAACGGATGTTCGGGCGGTCGAAGCTCTCCACGAACAGGCGCGCGTCGTGCAGCTGCAGCCGCTCGGTCATTTCCCGGCGCGTTGCGGTGTCTGCGGTGGCTGTCAGCGCGATGCGCGGCACGGCGGGATATCTCTCAGCCAGCACCGCCAGCTGCAGGTATTCCTGGCGGAAATCATGGCCCCATTGCGAGACGCAATGGGCTTCGTCGATGGCGAACAGCGAAATCTGCAGCTGATCGAGCAGCGCCAGCCCGCGTTCGGTGACCAGCCGTTCGGGCGCGAGATACAGCAGATCAAGTTCGCCCGCCCGCGCGCGACGCTCGATGGCCTGCACCTGCTGGAAGTCCTGGGTCGAATTCAGGAACTCCGCGCGCACGCCGGCTTCGTGCAGCGCTGCCACCTGATCCTGCATCAGGGCGATCAGCGGCGATACGACCACGCCCACGCCATCGCGCAGCAGCGCTGGCACCTGATAACACAGCGATTTTCCGCCGCCCGTGGGCATCAACACCAGCGCATCGCCGCCGTTGGCGACCTGCATGACGATGTCCGCCTGCTGCCCGCGAAAATCGGAGTAGCCGAAGACGTCCTGCAGGATGCGCGTGGCGCGTGACAGCAGCTCGCTCTGCACGCCTATTGCGCCGACAGCAGTTCGAGGCGCATCTGCAGCATTCGCTGCTCACCGGGTGCCACGAGAAATGCGCCTGGCTTGGCATCGAAGTCGCCGTCAAACCCGGCGGGATCCGACACGCCCAGCCAGGGTTCAATGCACAGGAAGCCCGCACCGGGCTTGCTCCACAGGCCCAGATGCGTGGCGTCGGGGAAACTGACACGAATGCGCGGACCTGTTTCACTGCCATACACGAGACTGTGGCTTGCGAGTTGATCGAAGATCACGACGTCAGCGGTGAACAGCGCATCGTCGAGCAGCAGGCGCCTGCCGCGAACCGGCGTGGCGTGGCGGTCGGCGCTAAGCAGGCCCGCTGCATCGAGCCTGCGGATTGGAGCCGGTTCATCGTGTTCGAACTCCAGGAATTGCCCGCCGCGCGCGGGGCCGCCCGGCAATGGCCAGCGCAACGCCGGATGAAATCCGATGCTGGCCGGCAGCGGCTGGTTGCCGGTGTTGCGCACGGTGGCCGCGGTTGTCAGCAAACGGCCATCCAGCTCGAACGCCAGGTCGAGTTCAAAATGGAACGGATACACCGCTTCTGAAGCGGCATCTGCCCGCAGGCACAGCAGTGCGCTGTGCGCATCGTGACGCAGCACTTCGAAGGCACGACCGCGGGCGAAGCCGTGCCGCGGCAATGGGAAACGTCGACCGCGCCAGCGGTAGATACCGCCATTCAAAGTGCCGACGATGGGAAACAATACCGGTGCCCGACCGTTCCAGAAAGCCGGATCGCCATTCCATAGCAGGTCGTGCCCGCTGGAATCGCGCAGCACGGAGAGCTGCGCGCCCTGCGGATCGATTTCGGCGGTGAGCAGACCTGAGTCGAGGCGGAGCCAGGCGGATGCAGTTGTCATCCGCCTAGCCTAACGCCGCCGCGGGGCTGTGTTCGCAGCCCTATCTGTCATGAAGCGACTATTTAGCCGCTGCAGGCGGTCCGCCAGCCGGAGCGCCACCTTCGGTACGGAAACGACCGACATATGCAGCCTTTGCAATGACCTTGCCCTTGATCGCTTCCAGGACTTCGGCGCGGCTTGCCGTTGGCGGCAGATCCAGCTTCGTGTTCAGGGCATAGAACTCGAAGACATAGTGGTGGTAGCGCGGGCCGGCCGGCGCACCCATGCCCATGTAGGTGTTCTGTCGTGCAATGTTCACACCCTGCACGGAACCAGCCGGCAGCTTGCCTTCAACGATCTGTTTGGTGTCGCCGGGAATATTCCACGCCACCCAGTGCAGCACGTCTGCAGACTCGGGGCCGAACGCCACATCGATGTCGTGCAGGATGATCGCGAAGCTCTGCGTGGTTGCCGGTGCATTCGAGATGGTGAAGTCCGGCTGCGTGCTGCCACCGGCAGCGGAGTACTTCGGCGGCACGATGCCACCATCGGCGAAGGCCTTGCTCTCGATGAGCAAGGGCACCAGGGCAGGTGCGCCCCCACCAGCGCGCGGCGGCGGCGCCTGTGCGAGCACGGCATCGGCGCCAAGGGCGGTGATGGCGAGCAGCGCAAGCGCTGCAGAAATCTTGGTTCGCATGGTCATCCCTCGGAATATGAAGCCGGCTCAATTATAGGCTGATGCCAGCGGGAGGAACCGGGCAGAACGGGCTGTCAGTGCGCCGGTGTTGTCCTACGCTCGTTGCCCGCACGTCCATCCGCTAACGCAATTGGCTGTCCTTGCTGCCGCGACGGTTATAGCCTGCAACCGGAGCATTGTCCCGGTCGGCAATTTCCTGGCAGCTGATACACAGCTGCACGCCTGGAATTGCGGTGCGCCGCGCTTCCGGAATCTCCTGACCGCAGTCAGCGCAGTGCAGAAGGCCGGGGCCAGAGGCCAGCTGACTCCTGGCGCGATCGATCGCATCCTTCACGGTGGCGTCGATCTGCTCCTGTACCGCGCCTTCATGCGCCCATCCTGTGGCCATGCGTCTCTCCGGGAATCTCGCCTGCTGCAGGATTATTGTAGTCTTCCACAGCTGTTCCAGCGCCGCAAACCGCTGCTCGTCGCGATTTTCGCTGTGCACGCGCTGCCGCATTAGCGCAGCAGCAGCCAGATGCCGCCGGCAATTGCCACGATGCCAGTGACGCGCACAATCCACAGCGCCCTGGGTGTAATCTTCTCGAGCAGCACCAGCAGCGCGAGTCCGGCAATCCACAGCAGGTTCATGACACCAACAACAAAGAGCATCAGCATCAGCAACCAGCAGCAGCCCACGCAGAAGCTGCCATGCACGAAGCCCAGTCGCAGCGAACTGCCCGCACCCCGCTGAAAGCCCCCGTGTTGCTGGATGAATTGCAGCGGTGCGCGACACTGTGTCAGGCAGAGATTCTTCATGGGCAGCCATTGATACAGCCCGGCGGCCAACAGCACTGCACCACCAATCCGGGAGTTCGCCGCCTGCATGGTCGGTGCCATGAGCGCTGCCGACTCAAGCCACCAGTGCAGCAGCGTCGCGAGCAGGGAAAAAGCGGCCCAGGCCAGCAGATATCCGGCAAACAACCAGCTTCCGGAGGCGAACCGGTGGCCACTGCTGGCGGCATGACGCGCCACGCCCAGATACAGCAGCACCAGTGGCGCCGCTGACGGCGTCATCATGCCGACCATCATCACGAACCACATGGCGAACAGATAAGCGGCAAGCGGCCAGGACCAGGGAGCCAGCGCAGGTGACATCATCTGCAGGTGGCTCATGCTGACATTCGCCATGGCGGGCATTGCCATCGCGCGCATCTGCGCGGCCAGGTAAAGCAAATAGCCCCATGCCAGAGCGGCAACGAGCAGCATTGCGATGAGCGCGATCAGTCGCTCGCGCCGCAATGCGGCGGCCAGCGCCGCCTGGCTCAATTGATGATGCCGTCCTGGCAGAGATGCAGTTCGGCAAACTGTCCGTAGGAATCCGCAAGCTCGTAGGCGATGGGGCCGGAAGTCTTTGTCCAGCCGCGACCAATCTCGGCTTCCTTGAACTCGAACCCGCCCTCCGGCTGGATGCGGATGCGGTGCTCGGCACCGGTCATCGGGTTCAGGATGGGCTCGCCGCGCTGCTCGATGTAACCGGCCACGTTCAGGTGGGCACGACGCTTTGCGATGTCCACCTCGAAGTCGATGTCGTCGAACACGGGCTCGTGCACCTTGCTCAGCATCGAGAAGAACACTGCAAACATGGTCGCACCGGGTTGTGTGTCCTGGCCGCTCATGATGCGCAGCAGGGCATTGCGCTGCGCTTCACTCGCGCGCCGATCGACGATGGGCAGTGCTTCGCCATTGCCTTCGTGAATGGCGCCCGGATAACGGAAGATGCCGGCGATGCGCAGGCCGTTGAGCGAGGTGTCACCGTGAAACCCCCGGTCGATTTCAACGCCGACCACTGCCGAGCAGTTGCCGTAGGTCGGTAGCGCATTGAACTGGCAGGGGCAGCCGTAGGAACAGTTGCAGTTGGCGAATTCCCGCCCGTGTATGGCCCATTTCGTGTCTGACATTGCAACACCCTCCCGCTGACTGCCACCGCACCCGTGCAAGCATACGCCCGGCTGCGCCCGGCGCCAAAATAGCCAGTTCGCGGCGCTATCCGCTCCGGCCGCAGGCGGCGGGAGCGGGCAGAATGCGGGTTGCCATGACATCCCGTATCACCGCCTCCCAGCTGTACAGTTACCTCAACTGTTCCCATCGAGTGGTGATGGATGCGATCGGCAATCCGGCGGACCGCGATGTCAGTCCGTTCGTCCAGTTGCTGTGGGAGCGAGGCACTGCGCACGAACGGGAAGTCATGGTCGGGCTGGGAGCCCCATTCCTGGACTTGTCCGCGCTGCATGGCGAGGCAAAGGAAGCCGCCACCCGCGAAGCCATCGCGCGCCATGAACCGCTGATCTACAGCGCCCGACTTTCGGTGCATGAGTTGTTGGGCGAACCGGATCTGCTGCGCTGGGAGCAGGGCGGCTATGTGGCCATCGACATCAAGTCCGGCGCCGGCACCGAAGGCCCCGACGACGAGGATGGTGGCAGCCTGCGCAGGACCTATGGCGTGCAGCTTGCCCTGTACACCGACATCCTGACGCGCATGGGCCTGTCGGCCGGCCGCTTCGGCTACATCTGGGATATCCATTGCGCCGAAACGCGCTACGACCTCGATGTGCCGCTGGGCCCGTGTTCCGCCAGTTTGTGGGAGGTTTATCTCAAGACCCGCGCCGCGATGCTGGCCACACTCGCGGCACCTGCCGAAAGTTCACCGGCGCTTTCAAGCCACTGCAAGCAATGCGTGTGGCGCAGCGCGTGCTTCCGTCGGCTTGTGCAGGCGAACGATCTGACCTTGCTGCCTGAACTGGGGCGCGCCAGACGCGATGCCCTGGTGCAGGAATTTCCGACCCTGACCGATCTTGCCGCTGCGAATCCGGCGCATTACATCGACGGCAGCAAGACTGATTTCCCCGGGATCGGCGCCCACACCCTGCGCAGGTTCCAGCGTCGCGCTGCGCTGCAGGTGGCCCCCAATGCTCAGCCCTATCTCACACGTGCCGTCAACTGGCCGCAGCAGGCGACGCAGCTCTTCTTCGACATCGAGACCGACCCCATGCGCGATATCTGTTACCTGCATGGCTTCGTGATCCGCGAGCGCACTGCGATCGGCTGGTCGCCCGAGCGGTTCGAGGGAATCTTTGCTGCAGATCTCTCAGCCGGCGCCGAGCGCGATGCATTTGCAGCGGCGATGGCATTGTTGCGTCGCCACGCCGATGCAGTCGTCGTGCACTACTCGAAATACGAACGCACCGCATACCGCAAGCTTGCGGGCAAATATCCGGAGGTCGTCTCCACGGGGGAGGTCGAGGCACTGTTCGCGCAGCCGCGCGCCATCGACCTGTATCTCGACGTGGTGACTCCGCCCCCTGCGCCGGTAACAAGATGACACCCCGGCGTCGCGGTTAGGGGCCGGCTTAAACCGCTTTCGGCCCGGAAGCCACGCCACTGGCCGCTG
>JANPGU010000144.1:0-2309 GCA_031424095.1 Gammaproteobacteria bacterium | reverse complement strand
TGCCCCCCCGAGTGAAGATCACTTCGTGCGCTGGCGCATATTGCTCATCCAGAGGCGCGCTCAGATCCTCGTGATGCACCTGGTAGCCAGATACTTCTTCCACGTGCTGCCACAAGGTGCCGCCGAAGGCGACATTCATCTCCTGAAAGCCGCGGCAAACTCCCAGCAGCGGCACTCCGGCGGCGATCGCGCGCGGAATCAGGCCCAGCGTGGTCGCGTCGCGGGCCGGATCGTGCAGAGTGCCAGGACGGCTAGCGTCACCGCCGTATCGCCCCGGTTCGACATTGGAAGGACTGCCGGTGAACAGCAGGCCATCGAGCTCGTCCACGAGCTCTGCCAGACCCAGCTCATCGCCCAGCGCGGGAATGAGCAGCGGCAATGCATCCGACTGGCGCAGCACCGCGGCGATGTATTTCTCGCCCACGGCGTGGAATGGATGCGGTCCCAGCATGCGCCGGTCGGCGGGAATTCCGATGACGGGTTTACGGGCAGACATGGCTGCTTGGGTGTTTAATATGTTCTACGGCGATACGGCCAAAGCCGGCAGTACCATCCAAAACATTACACCACAAGGCACCCCACACGTGCCTGCAAATCCTCCAGAGAGCCCCGCAAGTGCCCGAAAGGTCTGGGGAAATTGATCTGGCGGCCGGCTCAAAGTAGGCTGGTGTAACCAAATTCTAAACAGGTCGCGCCCGCGGGCACGACCGCAAGGGACGCTGGCATGCTGCAAGAACTGGACGCCTTCCTGGCCGCGCGGCCCTCCTTGCGTTTCATCGACGTGCTTCTGCATGACATCCACGGCGTGGATCGCGGCAAGCGGGTCGATATCGCCAGCGCCCGCAGCACCTTCACTGCCGGCCTGCTGCTGCCTGGCTCGATGTTCGCGCTGGACGTGCCCGGCGGCACGGTGCAGGAGACCGGCCTCGGTTTCGACGAGGGTGACGCCGACCGTCCCTGCCTGCCGATCGCAGGGACGCTGTTCGATGTGCCCTGGCTGGATCACGGTGTGGCGCAGGTGCAGACCACCATGCATGACCGCGACGGCCTGCCTTTCGCGGGCGACCCGCGCCATCTGCTGCAGCGTGTGCTGGCGCAGTTTGCGACGCTGGGGCTGAAGCCGGTGGTGGCGGTGGAACTGGAGTTCTATCTCATCGACTGCGAGCGCACTGCACAGGGAATGCCGCAACCGCCGCGCTCGCCGCTTACCGGACGGCGTGAACATCGCACGCAGATCAATTCGATGCTGGATCTGGATGCATATTCCGCCGTGCTGGCCGGCATCGACAGCGCCTGCCAGGCGCAGGCCGTGCCGTCCACCACCGCACTGGCGGAATACGGCCCCGGGCAGTTCGAGGTGAACCTGCAGCACTGTGACGATGCGCTGACGGCCTGTGACCAGGCCGTACGCTTCAAACGCATCGTGAAATGCGTGGCGCGGCACCATGCCATGGACGCCACGTTTCTGCCCAAGCCCTATGCCGACATGGCAGGCAGTGGCCTGCACGTGCACATCAGCCTGAACGATGCAGCGGGCCGCAATGTCTTCGCCGCCGAGAATCCACTGGGCAGCGGGATGATGCAGCAGGCGGCGGCCGGCATGCTGGCCACGATGGCCGATGGCATGGCGATCTTCGCGCCGCTGGCCAACTCCTGGCGGCGGTTCCGCACCGAAGCGTATGTCCCGTTGACGGCTGACTGGTCGGTGAACAATCGCGGCGCGGCGCTGCGCGTGCCCGTGAGCGATGCCGCCAATCGGCGCCTGGAACATCGGGTCGCCGGCGCCGAAGCGAATCTGTACCTGGTGATGAGCTGGATACTGGGCGGATTGCTGAAGGGCCTGAGCGACCAGCGTTGGCCGCAGCCGCCACTGGAAGGCAATGCGTACACCGGCGCGCAACACCTTGGCGAGGCGTTGCCGCGCTACTGGCCCACGGCGCTGGACCGGTTTGACCAGAGCGGTTTCGCCCGCGAACTGCTCGGCCCGCAACTGCATCGGCTGTATGCGATGGTGAAGCGGCATGAGCTCGACGAGTTCAGTGCGCATGTCACGCCGCAGGAATGCGCGATCTACCTGCCGCAGCTGTGAGCGACCCGGGCAACTGCGTGTCATGAGCGCAAGCATTGATCATCGCCCCTGGTACTGGGCATCCCTGCCGGAGGCGCCGGTTCGCCCTGCCCTCGCCGGCACTGCGGACTGCGATGTCGGCGTGGTGGGTGGCGGTATCGCCGGGCTTTCCGCGGCTTTGCATCTGGCGCAGCGCGGTTATCGCGTCACCCTGTTGGAGGCTGAACGGATCGGCTGGGGC
>JANPGU010000143.1:0-6863 GCA_031424095.1 Gammaproteobacteria bacterium | reverse complement strand
GGCGACGTCTGCCGGCGCTGTGCTCGCGGCTGCGCCGCGAGCTGTTTGCTGCCGCGGTGGGCATCATGCTGGCACTGGGCTATGCACTGCTGTCCGGCTTCTCCGTGCCGGCACAGCGGACAGTGGTGATGCTCACGGCGTTTCTGCTGGTACGCGAATGCGCGCGGGCCGCACGTCCGCTGTGGAGCGTGGCAGCGGCGTTGACCGTGGTACTCCTGTCTGATCCGCTGGCTGCGCTCAGCGCGGGATTCTGGCTGTCGTTCATGGCCGTTGCTGCCATCGTGCTGATCGCTGGTGCCCGACTGCAACCAGCCCCCTCACTGCGCGCCGCGCTGCAGACGCAGTGGCTGGTCACGCTGGCCCTGCTGCCGGCCACGCTTGCGATCTTCGGCTCCTTCTCCGCGGTCGGCATGCTGGCCAATGCCCTGGCGATTCCCACCTTCACGTTCCTGCTCGTGCCGCCGATCCTGCTCGCAACGGCCGGCCATCTGCTGCCCGGCGATGGCGCGCAGTGGTGCGCCGATCAACTTGTGGATCTCGCCGCGTCCGTGGCATCGGCGCTGTGGCCATTTCTCAATTTCTGTGCGGAACTGCCGGCTGCAGTCTGGCCCGCCGTGCCGCTTGCCAGCTGGTATCTGCTGATCCCGCCGGCGCTGTTGCTGGCACTGGCGCCCGTCAGCCGCGGTCTGCGCACGATCGCCCTCGGTGCCGTGTTCAGCGTGTTCCTGTTGCACAGTCCGCGACCGGCAGTGGGTGAGCTGTGGGTGGATGTGCTGG
The DNA here is from genome assembly GCA_031424095.1 of Gammaproteobacteria bacterium. Lineage (GTDB taxonomy): Bacteria > Pseudomonadota > Gammaproteobacteria > Steroidobacterales > Steroidobacteraceae > ZC4RG30. Next base: position 6,086 of record JANPGU010000143.1, on the reverse strand, counting down.
ATGTGGGCGCTGCTTCCGCCGTGATGCTGCGTACGACGCATCGCCTGCTGCTGTATGGAACCGGCGAGAAATTCGGCAGTGCCGGACGCAGCTTCGATTCCCGCGTGCTGCCGCAACTGCGTCGCAGTGGCTATCCTGCGCTTGACCTGTGGATCACCAGTGGCCTGGGACGCGATGCACAGGCCGCGTTGCTGCGCGGCGCGGCGCAACTGCAGCTGCAACGCATCGAGGTGCCCGCGGGACTCACGCCGCCACCGGAGCTGGACACCTGCAGTCCGCGCGCATGGCGCTGGGACGGGATCGACTTCCAGGTCGCATCGCAGGCTGGTGCGCGTGGCTGTCTGCTGCTCGCCAGGGCTGGCGGGCGCTGGCTGGAACTTGCTGCTGACGCGGGGCGCGCCACCGGGGCAGATGTCGCGGTCACAAGGTCTGCAGTCCTGCTGTTGCCGCGCACTGCCAGTGCGGCCGCGCAGCACGAAGCCGGCAACCGCTTGCTGCTGCTGGCCAGTCTGTCCAGCAGTGAATGGGAATCGCCGGCCTGGCTTGCGCTGCGCCAGCGCTGGGCCCGGGCTGGCGCTGTCATTCACGCGACAGCCGCTGCTGGTCATATCCGGCTGCGGGTGCTGGCTGATGGCCGTGTGCGCACGCGCTCCGCGCTCGGTCGATTGCAGGACGTGGTCGCCACGCTCTTCGGCTATGATTCGCGCCCATGTGGGAAATTGTGTTAGCCGGCGGGCCCTTCATGTGGCCCATCATTCTCTGCTCAGTGATCGCCGGTGCGATCGTGCTGGAGCGCCTCTGGACATTGCAGCACCGCCGCGTGATGCCGCCCGACCTGACGCGCCGCATCTGGGCGCTGGTCGAAGCCGGACAGGTCAACGACAAGGTCATTGCCGCCCTCGATGCCAACTCGCCGCTGGGCAAGCTGCTGGCCACCGGACTTACCAACCGGCATCGGCCGCGCGCCGTGCTGATGGAGCGGCTGCAAGATGCGGGTCGCCACGTGGCCCATGACCTGGACCGGTTCCTCAATACACTGGGCACCATTGCGGGCATCGCACCGCTGCTGGGACTGCTCGGTACCGTCACCGGCATCATCAAGGCTTTCGAAGCCATTTACAGCGGCGGAATGGGCGATCCGCGCACGCTCTCGGGCGGCATCTCCGAAGCGCTGCTGACCACCGCGGCCGGCCTGTGCGTCGCCATTCCATCGCAGGTCGCGTACCGCTATCTGCGCGGCCGCGTCGACGGCATCGTGGTGCAGATCGAAAAGGACGTGGTGCGTTTTGCCGAGGCGTTGAACGACCGCGCCGAAGAAGCCCGGGAGCCGGAGTCCGCGTGAATCTGCGGCCGCGCCGAACCGAAGATCCCGAGATCAACCTGATCTCGCTGATCGACGTGCTGCTGCTTCTGGTGATCTTCTTCATGCTGTCGTCCACCTTCGTCGACGAAGGGCGGCTGCGCGTGCAGCTGCCAGCGGCTGCCGAACAGCCGCAGGTTGGCGGGGGTTCGGAGCGCATCGTGGTCACCGTGACGCAGGCGGGCAGCTACCGCGTCAACGAACGCGAGCTGATGAACTCCAGCCGCGAAACGCTGCAGCGTGCGGTGGCAGCCGTCGCTGGCGAATCGCGCACCGCGCGCGTGGTGTTGCGTGCGGATGGTCGCGCCACGCATCAGTCGGTGGTCACGGCGATGGACGTGCTGGGTCGCATGGGCTTCACCCAGCTGGACGTCGCGACGGTCCAACCCGCAGCCAAGCCATGAAGGCGCCACTGCCGTCCGCGGCAGAGGCGCGTGCTGTCTATGGCCGGCTGCTGGGTTATGCGCGGCCCTGGCGCGGCCAGTTCATGATCGGCGTGATTGGCATGGCGCTGTATGCATCGACCGAGGCCGGTACGGCCTGGTTCGTCGACAAGTTCCTCGAATATGCCTTCGTGCAGCCCGATCCGCGCGTTGCCTGGGCGGTGCCGCTGGGTGCCGTGCTGCTGTTCCTGCTGCGCGGTATCGGCGATTACCTCGCCACCTATTTCCCCGGCCGGGTCGGGCGCCAGGTTGTAAAAGCGATCCGCCGCGACCTGTTCGAGCAGTATCTGCACATGCCCGCTGCCGCCTATGATCGCGAGCCCGGCGGCCGGATGCTGTCGCGGCTGGTGTATGACGCCGAACAGGTAGCCGAAGCGGCGACCAATTCCATCGGGGTAATCATCCGTGACTCGCTCGCACTGGTGGGCCTGCTCGGCTACATGTTCTACAAGTCCTGGCAGTTCACGCTGCTGGCGCTGGTGGTCGCGCCGGTCATCGGCTGGGTGCTGGGCGGCATCAACAAGCGCTTCCGCCGGCACAGCACGCGCATCCAGCAATCAATGGGCGATTTCACACGCGTGGCCAAGGAATCGCTGGAAGCACAGCGGCTGATCAAGACCAGCACCGCGGAAGCGATGCAGCAACGGCGGTTCGAGGCCGTGAACGAGCAGAACCGCCGCAACCATGAGCGGCTCATCAATGCGCGCGCGGCCAGTGGACCGGTGGTGCAGATGGTGGCAGCACTGGGTCTTGCCATCGTGCTGGTGGTTGCGATCGGGCAGGTGGTCGCCGCCGCAGTGACCGTGGACGAATTCATCGGCTACATCACCGCCACGCTGCTGGTGATGGCGCCGCTGCGCCGCCTGGTGAATGTGGGTGGTCCGCTGCAGCAGGGTATTGCCGCGGGCGCCGGCATTTTCGCGGTGCTGGATCAGCCACGCGAACCGGATACGGGGAGCATCCCGCTGCCGCGCGCGCGCGGCGACGTGGAATTCCGCCGCGTCGATTTCAGCTATGCGGGCACCGACGATCCGGTGCTCGCCCGGATCGATTTTTCAGTGGCGCCCGGGCAGACGGTGGCGATTGTCGGCCGCTCCGGCGCGGGCAAGTCGACGCTGGTTGGCCTGTTGCCGCGACTGTATGAAGCCACCGCAGGAGCGGTGCTGCTCGACGGCGTGGACGTGCGTGAATACATGCTGCGCGATCTGCGCCGCCAGATCGCCTACGTGGGCCAGGATGTCACGCTGCTCGATGACACGATCCGCAACAACATTGCCTTCGGCATGGACGATGTGCCGGATGCGGCCATTGTTGCTGCTGCGCAGGCGGCGCATGTCATGGAATTCGCCAGCGCCTTGCCAGAGGGACTCGATACCCCCGTGGGTGATCGCGGCGCACTGCTGTCCGGCGGGCAGCGGCAGCGCGTCGCCATTGCGCGCGCAATCCTGAAGAATGCGCCGCTACTGGTGCTGGACGAGGCCACCTCGGCGCTGGATTCCGAATCCGAACGGCATATCCAGGATGCACTGGCGCGCCTGCGCCGGGGCCGCACTACACTGGTCATCGCGCACCGCCTGGCGACCGTGGAACAGGCGGACTGTATTCTGGTGCTGGCGGAAGGGCGCATCGTCGAGTCGGGCACTCACGCAGCGCTGCTGGCCGGTGGCGGCCTGTACAGCCAGTTGCATCGCCTGCAGTTCAATGCCTGACAGCCGTCCCCTGCAGGACTGGCTGGAACGAAGCTGGTACGGCGGACGCCGCGTGCCGTGGCTCGGACCTCTGGCGATGCTGTTCGCCGGCATCACCGCATTGCGTCGCAGTGCCTATCGTCGCGGTTGGCTCGCCAGCCATCATCCAGGCGTGCCCGTGGTGGTGGTTGGCAATATCAGTGTCGGTGGCACGGGCAAGACGCCGCTGGTGATCTGGCTGGCTAACCGCATGCGGCAGCAAGGCAGGCGCGCAGGCGTGCTGCTGCGAGGCTACGGGGGCAGCACCCGTGGGCCGGTACTGGTCACGCCCAGCAGCGATCCGCGCGAGGTGGGCGATGAGGCGGTGCTCATTGCCCGTCGCACGGGATGCCCGGTGGCCGTCGGTGCCCGCCGCAATGCAGCCGCAGACCTGCTGAAATTGCAGGGCTGCGACGTGTTGATCAGTGACGATGGCCTGCAGCACCTGGCCATGCGGCGTGACCTGGAAATAGTCGTGGTCGATGGCGCGCGCGGCTTCGGCCATGGCGCGCTGCTGCCGCAGGGCCCGCTGCGCGAAGGCACGGAACGGTTGCGCAGCGTGGCTGCCGTGGTCATCAACGGTGCCGCTGGCACGGTGCTGGCGGCGAGCCTGCGTGATCCGCTGCACATGTCGCTGGGAGAGGTGGTACTGCGCAGCGTGGCCACTGACGAAATCCAGTCGCTGGATGCCCTGCGTGGCGGGACAGTGCATGCAGTAGCTGCCACCGGCAACCCGGGACGGTTCTTTGCACAGCTGCGGGGCCTGGGATGTCGCCCGGTCGAACACGCCTTTCCCGATCACCACCACTTTCAGCCCCCGGAGCTCGCCTTCGGCGACGAGCTGGTCGTCATGACCGAAAAGGATGCCGTAAAATGCCGCTCATTCGCGACCGGCCACATGCTCTATCTGCAGGTGTCGGCCGTGCTGCCGGACGAGGGGTCTGCCCGGCTGCTGGGCCTGGTGCAGGCCTGCATAACGAAGGGAATGCAACCGTGATTGATTCGAGACTGCTGGAAATACTGGCCTGTCCACTGTGCAAGGGGCCGGTGATCTACCAGCGCGAGGCTGCTGTTCTTGTGTGCCGTGCCGATCGCCTGGCCTTCCCCATCGTGGACGGCATTCCGGTGATGCTCGAGAACGAAGCGCGCGTGCTGGCCAGTGACGACAAGCTGCTGGATCGGTAGCAGCATGTTTCGAGTCGTCATTCCTGCCCGTCATGCCTCCACGCGCCTGCCCGGCAAGCCGTTGCTGCTGATCGACGGCAAGCCCATGCTGCAGTGGGTGCATGAAGTGGCAGTGGCTGCCGGCGCGGATGAGGTCCTCATCGCGACCGACGATGAACGCATCGTGGAAGTTGCCACCGGTTTTGGTGCGCGCGCGATGCTGACTTCACTGACGCATGTGTCCGGCACCGACCGGATTGCCGAAGTGGCGCAGCAGGCGAAGTGGGCCGACAGTGACGTCGTGGTGAACCTGCAGGGCGACGAGCCGCTGATGCCACCGGAACTGATCAGGCAGGTGGCGCAGCTGCTCGAAGATCATCCCGGCGCCGATATCGCGACCCTGTCTTCGCGGATGACCAGCCTGGCGGCGTTCATGGACACCAACTACGTCAAGGTGGTTACCGATTCCACCGGGCGCGCCCTTTACTTCAGCCGCGCGCCGATCCCCTGGGGCCGGGACACCGCATCTACGAACCTGTCTACCCAGCGCAGTTTCAATGGCGCACGCCGTCATATCGGGCTATATGCGTATCGCGCCGCGGCGCTGCGGCGCATGTCGCAGCTGCCACCCAGTCTGCTCGAGCAGCTGGAAAAACTGGAGCAGTTGCGGGCGCTGGAGAATGGTTTCGAGATCCGCGTGGCCGACGCCGTGGCGCGGCCCGGGCCGCATGTGGACACTCCCGAAGATCTGGCGCGGGTTTCGCTGCTCATGAGTCAGCGCAAGGAGCAGGGCGCATGAATCTGCCGGGTCTGGATCTGACACAGATTGCGGTTTCCGATGTCGCGCATGCCATGCAGCTCGCGCTCGGCCCCGTATTCCTGCTCAACGGTGTCGGGGTGATGCTCGCCATGCTGACCACGCGCCTGTCGCGCATCGTGGACCGTGCCCGCGATCTGGAAGCACGCCTGCCCGTCGCCGGTGAAGTTGAGATTGCCGAGATCCATCGCGTGCTCTGCGTCACCAGCCGTCGCGCGCGTCTGATGAACCGAGCCATCACGCTAGGCACCGTCGCCGCGCTGCTGGTGGCGACGGTGGTTGCGCTGCTGTTTGCAACCGCCTATGTCACGTTTCCTATCGGACCGGCCATTGCCGTGCTGTTTGTCATCTGCATGGGGTCGCTGGTTGGATCGTTGTGGTGTTTTCTGATCGAGGTCCGGGTCGCAACCGAAGCTCTGCGTTTCGTGCGGCCGCGCTGAATTAACCAAGATACGGGGGTCTGGAGAATCGCATGAAGACAAAAGCTGCAGTGGCCGTGGGCGCGGGCAAACCGCTGGAAATCCATGAAGTGGACCTGGCCGGTCCCGGCCCGAACGAAGTGCTGGTCGAGATCA
>JANPGU010000142.1:0-5194 GCA_031424095.1 Gammaproteobacteria bacterium | reverse complement strand
GCACCTCGAGCATGACGCGTTCGGCATTCTCGTGATCCATCCGGAAAAACCGCTGCAGCACTTCGACCACGAACTGCATCGGCGTGTAGTCATCGTTCAGCAATATCACACTGTAGAGCGGCGGCACCCTGGTTTCGGGCGCAGCCTCCTCGACGACCAGCCCAGTGTGGCCGTCGCGCTCTTCCCGTCCATTGTTCCCGCTCATTGTCTCCATTATGGGGTCGCTGCATGGCGACACAAGAGCACCCAAAATGTGATGCTTTTGTGAAGCCAAAACAATTGCTTGAGAGCCTTATCGTAAGCACAGCATAATACTTTGATCGTGGCTACCGTGGCTCAGGCACTACGTTTTGACGGCGCGCTGGCTGGCCAGCTGCTAGCCCGTGCGCCGCGTTTGGCCATTGGGCTGCTGGTGATCCTGCTGGGAGTGCGCGCGGCGCTGCTGCTGTCCCAGCTTGCGGGCTCGCCGGCTGCGGATGCCGTGGCGCCCGGCCCGCCACCTCCCCCGCCCACCCGCAACGTGGTCGACGTCCCGTCGATCCTGCGGGCCAATCTGTTTGGCCAGAGTGCCGCGGTTCAGGGGGCTGCCGGCGCCCCCGTGACCAGCATGTCGCTGCTGCTGGCCGGCGTCATTGCGGATACCGACGAGAAGCTGGGCTTTGCGATGCTGGGAACCAGCAACGCCGACATCAAGTTCTACAAGGTTGGCGCAACCGTTCCGGGGGGCGCCCTGCTGCATGCCGTGTATGTCGACCGCGTGCTGCTGGATCGCGGTGGGGTCATCGAAGCATTGCTGATGCCGCCGCGGGTGGCCGCCTCCATGACGCCACCGCCGCCACAGGCCGCGCTGTTCAGCGCTCCGCCGGTCGAGCGCGTGCAGCAGATCATTCGTGAGAACCCGGGCATCCTCGGCACGGTGATCCAGCGTCAGGCCGTGTTCTCCGCGGGCAGCCTGCGCGGCATGCGGGTGTATCCCGGTTCGAGTCCGGAGGCGTTCTACAAGCTGGGCCTGAAACCCGGTGACCTGGTGACGGCGATCAATGGCACCGCCCTGAATGACCAGACCCGCAGCAATGAAATATTCAACTCGTTGAGCAGTGCTGCAGATGCACGCGTGACCGTAATGCGGGGCGGCCTGCAGCAGGAGCTGCACCTGAATCTGGCCGAAATCGCGAACGAAGCTGAAAGGTTGGCGCAGACTTCCGCGCCTGCCCCGAGTCCGGGCCCGCCGCCCGGTCCCGAAAGTGCGAGGTAATTGATGAAACAGTATTTCCCCCGGATCCTGCCGCTGCTGCTGGTCAGCGCTGCGGCCATTGCGCAGGTGCCTCCACCTGCTGCTCCATCCCGGTCCACGTCCAGCACACAGCGGTTCACGCCCAACTGGCAGAACGTGGATATTTCGGTGGTGGCTGAAGCCGTGGGCGCGGCAACCGGCACCACCTTCATCCTCGATCCGCGGGTACGGGCGCAGGTCAATCTCACCAACCCGAAGTCGATGACCGCGCAGGAACTGAATTACCTGTTCCTGTCGCTGCTGCAGGTTTACAACTTCGCGGCGGTACGCGCGGGCAATGTCGTGAAGATCGTGCCGGACTCCAGCGCCCGCACCATGCCGGGCAATGATCTGCCACCGAATCTCAACATCGGTCCCGATGAAATGGTCACCACGGTGCTGGAGGCCAAGAACATCAGTGCCAACCAGCTGGCTACCGCACTGCGCAGCCTGATTCCGCAGTACGGCCAGATCCTGCCCATTCCGGGCACCAATTCGATGGTGATCACCGATCGGGCCAGCAATGTGCAGCGCATCCAGCGCATCCTGCAACGGGTCGACCAGACCAGCAATTCGGGCGTGGATGTGATCCCGCTGCAGAACAGCACAGCCTCTGATCTGGTACGCACCATCACCGCCTTGAGTGCCGGTGCGGCAGACCCTTCCGGGGGCGCGCCCGTGCGCGTTGTTTCTGATGATCGCTCCAACAGCATTCTGGTCAGCGGCGAGCCGTCGCAGCGCCTGCGCATTGCGACGCTGGTGGCCTTCCTTGACACGCCGGTGGACGATGGCGGCGGCACCAAGGTGCGGCGATTGAGATATGCCGACGCCGAAAAACTGGCCACGAAGCTGAAGGAACAATCTACCGGCATGGCGGCAGCGGCAGCAGGCGGTGCGACGGGCGCTGCGGCGGCAGCGGGCGACCGCAGCGTCACGATCTGGCCGCACAAGGAAACCAATGCGCTGATCATCACGGCCCCGCCGAAGACGATGCGGCAGCTGGAGGTGATCATCGACCAGCTCGACATCCCGCGCGAGCAGGTGCAGATCGAGGCGATCATCGCCGACGTGACCACCAACAAGTCCGCCGACCTGGGTGTGAACTGGGCCATCTTTTCCAATGAGAACGGCACCAGCACGCCGGCTGGCGGCTTCATTTCCCCGGTGGGATCCGCCAACGGCAATCCCGTGAGCATCGTCGATCTGACGCAGGCGGTGCTGAATCCGACGGCAGCCCTCACCGTGCCACTGGGCTTTACGCTTGGCGTGGGTCGGATGCGGGACAACGGCATCAACTTCGCCGCAATGATCCGCGCGCTGCGCTCCGATGCGAACACCAATGTGATCGCCACACCGAACATCACCGCCTCGGACAATCAGGAAGCTGAATTCAAGAGTGCACAAGAGGTGCCGTTCATAACCGGGCAGTCGGTCATCGCTGGCAACACCACCGCGAACCCCTTCACCACGGTGCAACGTCAGGAGGTGGGTACCATCCTGAAGATCACGCCGCAGATCAACGGCGGCAACATCATGACGCTGACGATCTCGCTGGAAAGCTCGGAACTGGCCGGCCAGACCGGTGATGCCGGCAGTGCCATCACCAACAAGCGGGCCTTCAAGACCACCGTACTGGTGGAAAATGGCGGCACGGTCGTGGTGGGCGGGCTGATCCGCGACAGCAAGATCACTGGCGAGAGCCGCGTGCCCTTCCTCGGCCGCATCCCGCTGCTTGGTGAGGCATTCAAGTCGCGCAATGGCAAACGCCAGCAGTCCAACCTGATGGTGTTCATCCGTCCCAAGATCATCACGGACAGCTACCAGGCGCAGGTTGAGAGCAACGCGAAGTACAACCAGATTCGCGATGCACAGCGCCTGCAGAACAACCAGAAGGAACTGTTTCCGCTGCTGCCCTATGACAAGCCACCGGTGCTTCCGCCTGCCGGACCGCTGCCTGCGCCACCGGTGGCTCCGGCGGCGCCTGCCGCCACCACCCAGCCGCCGGCGGACCCGACCAAGCAGTGAATGCCAGCGCCGACATCCTGACCCCCGCAGGGCGCAACCTGCCGTTCGCGTTTGCGAAGCGCTTTGGCGTGGTGTTGCGCGAACTGCGCGAGGGTATCGCGGTATGCGCCCTGCGCCGTGACGCCAGCGCCAGTGCAGTGGCTGAAGCGCGCCGGATGCTGCGCCTGCCGCTGGAACTGGAACGGGTCGGTGACGAGGAATTCGACCGGCTGTTGCGCGTGACCTATGAAGGCGGCGGCGCTTCGCTGCAGATGGTGGGCGGCCTGGAAGGCGATACCGACCTTGCCCATCTGGCGCAGGACCTGCCCGAGCAGGCCGACCTGCTGGAAAGCGATGACGATGCGCCGATCATCCGGCTCATCAATGCCGTGCTCGGCCAGGCCGTGCGCGAGAACGCCTCCGACATCCATGTGGAGCCGTTCGAGAACCGGCTGGTGGTGCGCTTCCGCGTCGACGGCGTGCTGCGCGAAGTCCTGCAGACCAAGCGCGCGGTGGCGCCGCTGGTGGTGTCGCGCATCAAGGTCATGTCCAAGCTCGATATCGCGGAGAAGCGGCTGCCACAGGACGGCCGCATCAGCCTGCGCATTGCGGGCCGTGCAGTCGATGTGCGTGTCTCGACCATTCCATCAGGCCACGGCGAACGCGTGGTGCTGCGTATCCTCGACAAGCAGGCTGGCCGGCTCGACCTGGAAAGCCTCGGCATGGATGCGCGCACGCGGCAGATGGTCGACGAGCTGATCCACAAGCCACACGGCATCCTGCTGGTAACCGGACCCACCGGTTCCGGCAAGACCACCTCGCTGTATTCGGCGCTGGAGCGGCTGAACGACAACACCCGCAACATCATGACGGTCGAGGATCCGATCGAGTACTACATCGATGGCATCGGACAGACGCAGGTGAACACGAAGGTGGACATGACCTTCGCGCGCGGGCTGCGCGCCATCCTGCGGCAGGATCCGGATGTGGTGATGGTGGGCGAAATCCGCGATCTGGAAACCGCACAGATCGCCGTGCAGGCCAGTCTCACCGGCCACCTGGTGCTGTCCACGCTGCATACCAATACCGCCGTCGGCGCCATCACGCGGCTGCGTGACATGGGCATCGAGCCGTTCCTGCTGTCATCGAGCCTGATCGGCGTGGTGGCGCAGCGACTGGTGCGCGTGCTGAACCCGGAGACCCGCGTGGCGGCGACGGCCAGCGATTATGAGCAGCGTCTGTTGAACGTGGCACCCGACGACCCTGCACCCCAGATCTGGCGTCCCGGTCGTGATACGGGCAATGGCTATCGCGGCCGCATGGGTATCTATGAACTGGTGCAGGTAGACGACCAGATGCGCACCATGATTCACGACGGTGCGTCGGAACAGGATCTGGAACGCCATGCGCGCAGGCTGACGCCGTCGATCCGCGATGACGGTCGCGCCAAGATTTTGCATGGCGATACCACTGTTGAAGAAGTGCTGCGCGTGACGCGCGAAGACTGATCCGGACCAAATGGGCGCCTTCGAATACACCGCACTGGACGCCAGTGGCAAGGAGCGCCGTGGCGTGATGGAGGGCGACACGGCCCGTCATGTGCGCGGCCAGTTGCGCGAGCAGCAGTTGCTGCCGGTAAGTGTCAATGAACTCGCCCGCCAGGAAGAAAAACGCAGGAAATCGTTTTCGATCGGCGGCGGTGTGTCGGCCACCGAATTGTCGCTGCTGACGCGCCAGCTTGCGACACTGTCACGGGCTGGTCTGCCGCTGGAAGAGGCGCTGCTGGCGGTCTCGCAGCAGAGCGAGAAGCAGCGCGTGCAGCGGGTGCTGCTGGGTGTGCGCGCCAAGGTGATGGAAGGACATCCGCTGGCCGATGGCCTGGGTGAATTCCCGCGCGTGTTCCCGGAGATCTATCGC
>JANPGU010000141.1:0-14135 GCA_031424095.1 Gammaproteobacteria bacterium | reverse complement strand
TGCCGTTGATCGCGGCAATCGTGCGACGCTCGGCCTGACGGGGGTTGTAATCCGTCGAGGCCAGAACGATTTCATCGCCGGCCTTCCATTGCGCGGCATTCAGCACTTCGATCGAGGTGCTCCCCGCGTCGGCGGTCTTCGCCAGCTTGGTCCAGGTGTTGGTGCGGTTGCCATGCAGGTTCAGCGTGCCGCCCGACAGCATGATGCCGCGGTCGCCCATGCCGCCCATCACGTCTTCGCTTTTCACATTGTCGGTGAGCGTGATGGTCGCTTTGTGCTGGTGGGGCTTGGCTTCGGTGCCGATCTGCAGTTCCCCGTGCACCATGACCCACTCGGTGGTGAGTTCCAGGTCGGCGTCGTCGGCGAAGCTGAGCTTGCCGTCAATGGACAGACCGCCCAGCGCCGGCGGGCTGACATCGAGCACGACTTCCGTGTCCCTGCCGATGGTGACCTTGTCGCCTGCGGCGGGCACTTTGTGGTTCGGCCAGCTCGCGGGGTCAGACCATTTCGTGGCCTTGGGGTCTGCTGCCTGGGCGACGCTCAGCACGCTGCCGAGAAGGAAAGCCGGAAACAGCGAATAAAGCACGGACCGATGCGCCTTGCTCATGACCAACCCCCGAACTTATGAAAATGCCGTCGAAACCAGCTTGGAGAGAATAGCGCGAATCTCCGGCGCCCTTCCAATTGCAGGCCGAAAAGTTCGGTATGCGGGGATTTATTTGCTCTGGAGAGTGCTTGCGACGCGCCTATAGGCTTCTCTGAACGGAATTCCTTCTTTCAAAGCAATCTCGTACGCCTGATTCGCCGCATGAATCGCCGGATTCACCTTCGCCTTGATCGCTGCCTCATCAAATACCACCTCTGCCAGCGCCGCCGCCATGATGTCCAGCGTCTGCGTGCAGATGTCGATCCCCCGGAACAGCGGAAACTTCAGCAACTGCAGATCCCGCTGATACCCCGAGGGCAGTTTCGCAAAAATCCCCAGCGCCTCATTGAGGCAGGCATGCGCCGTAGACGTCCGCCCGCGTACCAGCTCGAACACATCCGGATTGCGCTTCTGCGGCATGATAGAAGATCCGGTCGTAAACGCATCCGGCAGCTTCACAAACCCGAACTCCTGCGTATAGAACAACAGCAGATCGCTGGCCGCACGCCCCAGGTCCTGCATCGTCAACGTGATCTCGAACAGCAGTTGGCTCTCCGCCTTGCCGCGCGAGAGCTGCACGGACGTCACCGGCACCTGCACGCTGGCGAAGCGCATCTCCTTGGCCGTCGCCTCGCGATCCAGCTTCAGCGCCGGCGCGCCGTAGCCGGCAGCGGAGCCCAGCGGGCTCTTGTCGATGCGCCGCAGGGTGGCGCGCAGGCCAGCGGCATCATCCCTGAGCTCATTGGCATAGCCACCGGCCCACAGCTTCACGGAGCTGGGCATGCCCTGTTGCATGTGCGTGTAGCCGGGCAGGGTGATGCTGCCCTGGTTGTCGACGAGCACATCCAGTGCGGCAACGACACGCTCGACGCCAACAGCAAGCTCTTCGGCCGCATCCTTCAGGTACAGCCGCAGCGCAGTCAGCACCTGATCATTGCGTGAGCGCCCGAGGTGCACGCGGCCACCGGCGGCGCCGATCTTCGCAGTGAGATGTTTCTCGAGCGCGGTCTGGCCGTCTTCATCAGCCAGCGTGATCTTCCACTTGCCGTTGATGTGCTCTTCGCCGACTTCGAGCAGGCCCTTCTCGATGATCCTGAAGTCATCGGCCGTGATCAGGCCGCGGGCGGAGAGCATGCGCGCATGGGCGACGGACGCGAGCACGTCATAGCGCACCAGCCGCTCGTCCAGCGCATGGTCCTCACCGGCGGTATAGGCGAGTACGCGTTGGTCGAGCTTGGCGCCCTTGTCCCACAGGCGGCTCATGGGTCAGGCCTTGCCGCTCTGGGTTTCGGCGGCGCTGAGCGCGGCGATGTCGTTGACGATCAGCGTGCCCATGCCTTCGTTGGTGAACACTTCGGTGAGGATGCTGTCCGGCGCGTCATACGAGATGACATGCACGCGACGCACGCCGCCGCGGATGGCTTCTTCGATGGCCTTCGCCTTGGGCAGCATGCCGTCCTTGATGGCGCCGCTCTGGCGCAGGCGGTCGAGGCCCTTGATGTCGGTGTACGAGATCACGGAGCCTAAGTCGGCCACATCTTCGAGGATGCCGGGGGCGCCGGTGCACAGGATGAGCTTCTCGGCGCCGAGCGCGGCGCCGATGGCGGCGGCGACGGTGTCGGCGTTGATGTTCAGCAGCGTTCCTTTGTCGTCGGAAGACAATGGGCTGACCACGGGCATCAGGCCGTTGTTGAGCAGCTTCATCAGCACGGAGTCGCCGACGAGATCGATGTCGCCCACCAGGCCGAAGTCGATCATCTCGCCTTCGATCTTCACGGGGCCGCGGCGATGCGCCTTGATGAGGCCGGCATCGACGCCGGAGATGCCGACGGCATCGATCTCAAGCTCCCGGCAGTAGGCGAGCAGCTGGGTGTTGATCAGGCCGTTGAGCACCATCGAGGTGGCATCGATGGCCTTCTCGTCGGTGATGCGACGTCCCTGCAACATGCGCGTGGGCACGCCCATGGCTTCGGTGACCTGCGTGAGCTGCGGACCGCCGCCGTGCACCATGACCACCTTGATGCCGAGGTAGTGCAGGATCGCGATCTGTTCGATCAGCGCGCGCGTGGCGACCGGATCGCCGAACACTGCACCGCCGGCTTTCACGACGAAGGTCTTGCCCTTGTACATGCGGATGTAGGGAGCGGCGCTGCGCAGTGCACGGATGGACGCGGACTTTTCGGGGCTGTGCATGATCATGGACTTCTGCTTTATCTCTTTGGTTTTCGGTCAGGCGAGCAGGCGGTGCAAGACGGCCATCTGCGCCGGCATGCGATTGTAGGCTTCGCGCACGACGACGCTGCGCGGACCATCGAGCAGGCCGTCGGTGACGGCCACGTTGCGGCGCACCGGCAGGCAGTGCATGAAGTGAGCGTTGACGTCGGCGCCGGCGAACCAGCTTTCGTCGACTTTCCAGTCGTCCAGGTTGGCGCGCAGGGCGGCGTCGCCATCGGCATTGCCGTAGTGACGGGTCGATCCCCATTCCTTGGCGTAGAGCACGCGCGCGCCCTTGAGCGCAGCTTTGCGGTCGGTGGTTTCGCTGAACGAGCCGCCGGAGGCTTTCGCGAGCTTCTGCGCCTTGCTAGCGAGTTGAGGTGGGATTTCGTATCCCTCGGGGCGCAGCACCACCACATCCATGCCGCGCTGGGCGGCCATGGTCAGCGTGGCGGCGGGCACGGCCAGCGGCAGCGCGCGTGGGTGATTCACCCACGAGAGCACGAAGCGGCCATGCGCGGGCACGTCCAGTTCGTCCAGGGTCTTCCAGTCGGCCAGCGCCTGGCAGGGATGGTTCATCGCCGATTCCATGTTGATCAGCGGCTTGGTGACAAGCTTGGCCATGGCATTGAAGCCGACTTCATCGAGATCGTGCTGCAGGTCGATGCCTTCGGCGAAGGCGCGGATGCCCAGCACATCGGCATAAGAAGCAAGCACGGGAATACCTTCACGGATGTGTTCAGCTCTGTCGCCGTTCATGACAGCGCCCAGTTCCGTTTCGAGCTTCCACGTACCCTGGCCGGGCGTGATGACAAAGGAGCTGCCACCCAGTCGCGCCATGCCGGACTGGAACGAGGCCAGCGTGCGCAGGGAAGGATTCATGAACAGCAGTCCCAGCACTTTGCCTGCCAAGACCGTGGGTTCTGGCGACATCTCCAGTTTCCGCGCCAGTGCAACGAGATCGCGCACCTCCGCTGGTTCGAGGTCCGCCAGATCGATGAAGCGTTTCATGGTGAGCGTAAGACCGACCGTTAGCCAATGCGCTTGAGCGCAGCGGCGAGCAGATCGACCTCGGCCTCCTTCAGGGTGAATGGCGGCAGCAGCCGCAGCACGGCCGCATCGGCGCTGGTGCCAGTGAGGATGTTCTGTTCGAGCAGCGCCTTCTGCACTTCCTTCGCCGGCACTTTGCAGATCAGGCCGGTGAGGAAGCCCGCGCCCTGGTGGCCTGTGACCGGGCCGACGATGCAGGTCTTGCGGATGTATTCGCTCACCCGCCGCACATTGGCGAGTAAGCCTTCGGCTTCGATGGCATCGACGGTGGCCTCGATCGCGGCGCAAGCCATGGGGCCGCCGCCGAAGGTGGTGCCGAGGGCGTCCATCTTCACAGCGTCGGCGGCCTTCTTCATCATCAGCAGCGCGGCGCAGGGGAAGCCGTTGCCCAGTGCCTTGGCGCTGGTGATCATGTCCGGCAGTACGCCATACAGGTTCGCGCAGAACGGCTCGCCGCTGCGGCCGAAGCCGCATTGCACTTCGTCGAAGATCAGGATGGCGCCGGTTTCATCGCAGCGCTTGCGCAGCGCCTTCAGATAGTCTGCGCCCATGTCGAAGGCGCCGCCGACGCCCTGCACGGGCTCGATGACGACCGCCGCGGTCTTGTCGGTGATCTGCGTGAGGGCAGATGCGTCGCGACGCGGCAGGAACTTCACATCGAAGGGCGTGCGCGGGAAGCCGTACCACTTCTTGGCGGCGCCCCAGGTCAGCGCGCCGGCAGCGGCGGTGCGGCCGTGGAAGCTCTGCTCGAAGGCGACGACTTCGGTGCGGCCGGGGTTCAGCGTGAACGCCATCTTCAGGGCGTTCTCGTTGGCTTCGGCACCGCTGTTGATGAAGAAGACGCTCTCGACCGGCAGCTTCGAGAAGGCGACGAGCTTGTTGGCGGCGCGCACACGCACGTCGAGCGGGACAGCGTTGCTCTGGAAGTTCAGGGCGCGCGTCTGGTCGTTGACGGTCTTGGTCCAGGCGGGATGGCCGTAGCCCAGCGCGGCCACGGCATGACCACCATAGAGGTCGAGCACGCGGCGTCCGTCCGGCGCGATCAGCCACACGCCCTCACCGCGCAGTACTTCAAGTGGGTACTGGGCGAATACCGGCGCGAGCGGGTCGTGCGGGGAGTAGGTGGGTGCGTGGTTGCTATTCATGGCGTCTCGCACTGTCGTGCTGGCGGTTGAGTAGTTCATAGGTATGTGCGCTCAAGTCCAGCCGGCGGCTGGTGCGGTCAATCCGGCGGTCTCGGGCAGTCCGAGAAGGCGATTCATCCATTGCACAGCGCCACCTGCGGCACCCTTGTTCAGGTTGTCCAGCACGCTGGTGACGGCGATGGTCTTGCCGTCGGTGGCTACCGAGAGGCGCGAGTAGTTGCTGCCCGCCACATCCTTGATGCGTGGCGCGGCTGCGCTCACGGACACGAAGGGGGCGTGTGAATAGAAGTTATTGAATGCTTCCACGAGGTCAGCGGTCGTCGCGCCTGGTTTCGCCAATTGCGCCTGCACCGTCACATGAATGCCGCGTGCAAACGGACCCGAGTGCGGCACGAACGCGAAGTGCGCTTCCACGCCACTGGCCGCTTTCGCGCAGGCCGTGACTTCCGGGGCATGCCGATGTGCCAGCGCGTTGTAGGCGTACATGTCGCTGTGCCGTTGCGGATGGTGCGTGCCTTCCGTTGGCTTGCGGCCGGAGCCGGTACTGCCGGTAACGCCCGCGACGAACAAAGTCGGCGTGACCAGGCCAAGCTTCAGTAAAGGCACCGACGCCAGCAGGATCGCGGTCGCAAAGCAGCCCGGGTGCCCGATATGCGGCGTGGGCGATGCGGCCAGGTGCTCCGGCACTGCGCAGGTGAACTGATTCAACCGCGAAGGCGCACCATGCGCGTGCTTGTACACGGCGGCATACGCCGCGTCGGTGCTGTAACGGTAATCCGCGGAGATATCCACCACATGCGGCTTGGTGCCGGCGGCTTCCGCCTTCGTCAGCAGCCGGTCGATCAGCGCAGCGGATGCACCATGTGGCGCAGCAGAGAAAATTGCGCTCTGTGGCAGCGTGGCCACGAGCTTTTCGATCTCTTCAATGGAAGAGAACTTCGTGTCCGGATAGGCGCTGGCCAGATGGCTGAACGACTTCGCGACCGGCTCGCCGGGTTGGCTGTCAGAGAGAATCCCGGCCAACTGCAGGTTCGGATGCCCGGCAATCAGCCGCAGCAGTTCACCGGCTACATAGCCGGTGCCGCCGAGCACGATCGTTGGAATCGCTGTGGTCATGCGCGCCCGGCTCAGTTCACGGCCGGCGCAGGAAACTTGGCGCTCAACCCGAGGCTCTCGATCACGCAATCGCCGAGGCCCGCGCCACTGCTGATGGCATTGAACGCCTTCACGTTCATCTGCTCCTGGATGATCTCCACGCCGACGCTGTTGTCCGTCGCCGGACCGGTGACCACAGAGGGCTCGATGTGGAAGCGTTCGCGCAGCAGCTTCACGCCGCCCCATGCGGCCACGGGATCGTTCGCCGACAGCACCACGCTGGTCAGCGCCTTGCGGATGTCCTCGCATTCCAGGATGGCCGCCACGCCATAGGTGCCGATCAGGCCATCGCCCAGTTCGAACACGATGACATCGGGCTTGCGTGCCGCAAGCTCGGTGAGCATCGAGCGCGTCAATGCCGGCCCGTTGATGCTGGTGGTGGTGACCACGCCCAGATCCGTGAAGATCATGCTGTTGCGGGCGCCGGAATCTTCCATGGCGAGGATGTCGCGCCGCAGGGAAACGCCGGTAGCCTTGAACACATCGACCACCAGACCCCGATGCCGCATGCGCGACACGATCGAGCACGCGGCCGCCGTCTTGCCGGCTTCCATGCAGGTGCCGGCCAGCGCCACCACCGGTACGCCCTGCGCATCAAGCGTCGCGTCGTAATCGAGCTTGCGCGAACCGACCCGCGCCGGCACACCGATGCGCTCGCCGAGGAACGGAAACTGCAGCACCACGCCGATCACGCGGCAATCAAATGGCGCACCATTGTTGGGGTTGGCCGAATCGCAGATGCCGAGCACACCACCGATGTTGAGCATCTGGATGATGTCGCCGGGCTTGACCGACTTGGGCACATGGCCGGAGTAACCGAACAGCGCGCGCCGCGGTCCGAGTGCACCGACCACGATGTCGCCCTTGACGACCTTCGCCATGCGCCCGCTGGTGAGCTCCAGCGTGTTGTAGGTGGACTTGTTGGTCAGGATTTCCACGACCAGCACCACGCCTTCCTCGGAGGGAATCTCTTCGGCCACGCGCAGATCGTGCTTCAGGTTCAGCGCCTGCGTCACCGAGCCGATCTTGTCTACCACCACTGATCTCATCTGCATCAATCCTTCTTCGCGGCCAAGATCGCTCGTTCGCCAGCGCGGCGGTGAAACACGCCCGTGAGGGCGACAATCTTCGAGAAGCCCAGTGCATCCTGCGGCGTCCATTCGCCCACGGATTCGCCGTACACACCCTTCGAGGCGGTCATCATCGAGAACGGCGATTCGACGCCTTCGACAAAGCACTGGCCGGCGCGCAGCAGCACATGCACATCCCCTGTGACGCGTTCCTGCGACGACAGCAGCAGCGCCTCGATGTCCCGGCATACCGGATCGAGCAGCTGGCCTTCATGCACCAGGTCGCCATAGGGACCTGCGACCAGATCCTTGATGCGCTGCTGGCGCGGCGTCATCACCAGCTTTTCCAGCTCGCGGTGCGCGTTGAGCAGGATCTCGGCGGCGGGTGCTTCGAAGGCGACGCGGCCCTTGGTGCCGATAATGGTGTCGCCCAGGTGAATGCCGCGGCCGATGCCGAATTTCGCACCAACGCCTTCCAGCCGCTCGATGACCTCCACCGGCGTCATCGTCTTGCCATCGAGACCCACGGGCCGGCCCTGCTCGAAGCGGATGCTGTGATGCTGTGGCAATGCCGGCTTGTCGAAGGCATCCTTCGACAACACCCACGCGCTCTCCGGAATGCTCCCCTTCGAGGTCAGCGTTTCCGTGCCACCAATGGTCACGCCCCACAGGCCGCGATTGATGGAATACGCGGCGCCATGCGGCGGCACCGGCAGGTTGCGCGCCGTCAGATAGTCCAGCTCTTCCTGACGCTTGAAGGCCTTGTCGCGCACCGGCGCGAACACTTCCAGATCCGGCGCCAGCGTGCGCAGCGCGACTTCGAACCGCACCTGGTCGTTGCCGGCTGCCGTGCAGCCATGCGCAATCATGTTGGTGCCGAGCTCACGCGCCATGTAGGCAATGGTCTGTGCCTGCATCACGCGCTCGGCGCCCACGCACAGCGGATACATGTTGCCGCGACGGACATTGCCCATGATCAGGAAGCGCAGCACCTGCTCGTAGTAATCGGCACGCGCGTCGATCTGGTGATGGGCGATGGCGCCGAGTGCGAGCGCACGCTCGTGCAGCGTCTTGGCAGCCGCAGCGTCGATGCCGCCGGTGTCCACGGTTACGGTGATCACCGGGCGGCCGGTGTTCTCCGCGACCCACGGCACGAGGAAAGATGTGTCGAGGCCGCCGGAGTAGGCGAGAACAATGGGCTTGGCGCCCGCTTTTACAGTCTGGGTGGTCATGATTTTTCTGGTGTCAGATGCGGAAGACGGAGTGCAGGTGCGCGAGCAGGCGCGACTGCGCCTCGCCGTCCTGCGTGGCGATGAAGATGGTGTCATCGCCCTGGATGCTGCCGACGATCTCGGCCCAGTTGGCGCGGTCGATGGCCACGGCGACGCTGCCGGCCGCGCCAACGGAAGTGCGGATCACGGTGATGGATGGGCCGGCAGTCTTGATCTCGCGCACAAAGCGCGCGATGGCATTGAAGCTGCCCTGCGCCTGCGAGACCTCGTCCGCTGGCGGCAGGTAGCGTCCCTGCGCCTTGAGCACGCCAAGTTCGCGCATGTCGCGACTGACCGAAGACTGCGTGACTTCGAAGCCTTCCTTCTTCAATAGCCCGACCAGATCGGACTGGCGACGCACATCGCCCCCGCGCAGGTGGCGCAGGATGGAATTACGACGATCGGTCTGGTGGCGGTCTGCGTGCATAAGAATGCGCATTCTATGCATAGAATATTGGAAGTCAACCGCTCGTTCCCGCTTTGATTGCTGGTGATTTGCACCTGATTTGCCAGTGGAGTATTACTTCCCCATCACATGTAATACATGGATGCAGATGGGTAACACGCTGACGGTTAAAGGGCAGGTCACCATCCCGAAGCGGATTCGTGATGCGCTGGGGCTGCAGCCAGGAGACGAAGTGGACTTCCTGGTCGATGGTCTGGGGCACGTAGTCGTCCAGCGCGCGGGCCCGCAGCCGGCCGCTGCGGAACCTGATCGTTTTGAACGAGCACTGGGCTCGGCCACCTTTAAATGGGGCAGCACCGCCGCGTACATGAAATTCATTCGCGGCGATGATTACGGCGAAGAAGAGGAAGGGCCCTGAACCGGATGCTTCTTGTCGACACCAATGTCCTCGTCGATCTTCTCGGAGGGGATGCACAGTGGTCCGATTGGTCGCTGCGGCAATTGCGCTTTCAATCCCGGGTTCACGAGCTGCTCATCAATCCCGTGATCTACGCGGAGCTCTCGCCCGCATTTGCTTCCGAGGGCGAGCTGGACGGCGAGGTGGAACGGCTCGAACTCAGATTTCGCGAACTGCCGCGGACGGCGCTGTTCGTTGCGGGTGTGGCGCACCGCCATTATCGACAGGCAGGCGGGCCGCGGCATTCCATCCTGGCGGATTTCCTCATCGGTGCGCATGCCGCAGTACTCGGCTGCGGCATCCTGACGCGCGACGCGCGGCGCTATCGCTGCTACTTTCCCCGGGTGCCGCTGGTTACGCCTTGACTCGTTCTACCCGCCAGCCAGCTGCAGCCGTCGGCTGGTTCTGGCCTACCGCGTCGGCGGTCATCAGCAGAGCGCAGTTCAGCTTCTCGGCGGGAACGCGCGGGCCGCTGCTGCCGCTGCTGATTCCCGGCAGGGTTCCAAAGGTCCTCAATACCCCGCGCGTAAAACGGCGGCTACTTCTGGATCGTGTAGACGATATCCGCGCTGCGCGCCTTGCCGGCCTCGGTCTTGATGGTCCAGCGATCACCCAGCGTGAAGCGCATCTTCAGCGTGTTGATGGCTTCGGCAAGGCTGATGCCGTAGCTCACGTAGAGGCGCGGCGAAAGATACTTGCCCAGCACCAGCGAGGTGTCGTTGCTGAGGTTGGATTCGATGCCGACATCGTCGATGCCCACACGGCTGCCAACCCGCTGCGCGAGGATGGCAGTGCCCTGCGCCAGCAGGTCATTGCGTGCGGCCCCGGAAGCCGTGCTGTTCTGCACGCTTTCCAGTGAACCGCCGGCAATGATCAGCGACGCAATCTGCGATTGCGGGATGGCGGGTTCGGAGAAGAAGGTCAGGCGTGGCGCGCGCAGGCTGCCGCGCACGTTCACGCCAGCGGTGATGTCGGGATAGACTTTCTGGGCACGCATGTCGACGCCGGGGTCGCCGAGCGGGACATTGTTGAAGATCAGGCGGCCACGTTCGATGTCGAGCAGGCGGCCGAGAGCGGCATATTTGCCTTCGGCGATGTTCAATTCACCCTGGCCGCGGCTGATCTGCGATTCGTCGGTGCGCACGGTGATCGTGCCGCCCAGCTTCGCCTTGAGGCCGAGCGTATCCAGACGCACCTGATCGCCCAGCACCACGCGGATGCTGCTCACCACCAGCCAGCGCTGCGAAGGATCGATCACCGCATCACCGACCATGACCTCGTCGCCGGAAGGCAGCACGACATTGGCAAGGTCAGCCGGCTCCAGCCGCGCGAAAGGCACGCGCACTTCACCCGTCGCATCGATACGGTGTCCCGCGATCTTGAAATCAAGGTCCGGTGAAGCATCGATCCGCGCCTCCGGAACATCGACCACACGCAGATTCTCGCCCTCGATATGCAGATTGCCGAACGGCTCGCGGTTTTTCCAGGCCAGCTTGCCGTTGAACTTCGCCATGCCAGTGCCGAGTTTCGACTGGCCGGTGATGTTCAGCGCATTGCTGTCGAAGGTTGCGTCGAGCGTGAGCTCGCGCATGGCGAGATTCACCTGATAGATGTCGATCGACGCATCGCGCAGCTGCAGCATTCCCTGCAAGCTCGGCGCGCCCAAAGTGCCGGCAATCGCCACCTTGGTGATGATCTTGCCGGTGGCCTTGTCGATGCCGCCGAAATAGATGTCGAGCAATGCCAGCGCGTCGCTGCTCGCATCCAGCGAGCCGCGGATGGGGAAGTCCTGCCAGGGGCCGCTGTTGCGATCGCCGCTCAGCTGGCCTTTGATGTTGCCGGAAGCGCCGGCATCGAGCCCGACCTGCATCTCGAAACCAGAAACTGTAGCGGAAGCAGTAACTGTGCCAGTTCCCAGCGCCATGCGCTCTTCACGGCCATTGCTCAGTGCATGGCGCAGCTGCGCGTTCTGCAGCTGGCCGCTGATCTTGCCAGTGGGCAGGCCGCTGCGCGTGCCGGCGAGATCCGCCTGCAGGTTGATGGTGCCTTCGTAATCGATATCCTGGGTGAGGCCCGCGGTCAATGCGCGCAGTGGCAATGATTCGGCAGCGAGGTTGGCATTCCATGCGCCGTCGGGCAGCCGGCGACCCGACGCGCACAGCCGCTCCTGCGCGCCCTTCAGGCACAGCTTGCCGATCTCGGCCTGCTGCAGGTTCACAGCCAGCGTTGCTGGTGCTTCAAGGCGCAGCTGCAGGTCGTGCGTGTCATCGATCAGCAGGCTCTGCACCGTGCCCTGCCAGAGGCCATCGCGCATCGTGCCCCGCGCACCCAGCGCCAGCCGCATCGGTGCGGCGTTGATGGTGAAGGCGAGATGTTGCAGATCGCCATTGCCGGTGAGCGACACACTGGCGTTCTGGATGGTGCGTGCGCCCAGCTCCAGCTGGCCGACATCGATCTGACCCTGTGCATGACCGCTGGGACCCAGATCCACATCCACATCGGCGTCGAACGTCCCGAGCTTGCGGCCCTGCCATTCGAAGCCGGTGCCACGCGCCTTGAACAGCAGCACCGGTTGCTCGCGGGTGCCCGCATAGCGGCCACGCGCAGAGACGCGGCCGCGGGCTTCCGGATCGAACAGGCTCAGGTCGTCGGCATCGATGGCGAAGCGCAGGTCGCTGCGCACGCCGAAGCCACCGTCGAGCTGGATGCGTGTGCGACCCAGCCGCACATCCACGGCGCTGAACTGCCAGTCCTTGCTGTTTGCGGCGCGGGTAAATCTGCCCTTGCCGGTGACCGCCTGGCTGCGCAGCTTGCCGGTGATCTTTGCCGCTTCGAAGTCGATGTTGCCGGCATCACCGAAGGGTGCGCCACTGGCCGTGAAGTCGAAACTCAACTGACCGGGAAGATCGGCGCGCAGCGTGGCGGGATCAAGGCCGTTCATGCGGCCTGCGATGCGCCAGCTTTCGCCCGGCTGCCAGCGCGCTTCACCGGTGACGGTGGCCGTGCCACCGAGCAGTTGCGCGCTGGCGGCATCGATGCGCAGGGCATCGACAGCCAGCGCCCCGCGCAGCGTGGCGGGCATGGCGGGCAGATCCGCCACGATCACATCGCCTTGCGCCTGCACGGCCCAGGGCTTCACACCATTGAGTGTGTAGTGACCGTGCGGACTCAGGAACGCGGGCGTTTCGCCAAGCAGCGGCCAGCGAAAGCGTGTCCAGTCACCGCTGAGGTCGAGCTGCGGCCCGCCCTTGATGACATCCACGCCGCCCTGCACGGTGGCACGAGCGCCCGATGGCGCGTGCACCACCGTGGCCTGTTTGATCGTGAGGTGTTTGTCCGCGTAAGCGCCGTGGAAATCCACCTCGAAGGCACCGGCTTTCAGTCCAGGTGGAAGCAGCGAGCCATTGGCGGTGAAACCGTCGCTGTCGGCGGTGAGATCCAGCTTGCCGGAAATGATGCCCAGTGCCTTGCCGCCGCCAAAGGGCACCAGATCGAAATCCTTCACATCTGCACGGCCGGCAAATTTCCAGCCGCTGTTCAGCGTCGTGGCGGCGCCTTCGACCTGCGCGTGAAAGGGCTGGTCGATCTGGGCTGTCAGCGGCAGCTTGTCCAGGTCGCCGTTGAACTTTGCAGTGACCAGCCATGCGGGCAGGCCGTCGGGCGTATAGGTCGTATCCGCCTCTCCCTCGAGGCCAATCGGCCTTGCGGCCAGGATGCGGCCCGAGGCCACGACATGCGCCGCGTCGTAATCCAGTTGCGCTGCGCGGATGAGGATCTGATTCGGCAGTACGGTCGCCTTGCCGTCCATGTTCCGGATATGCAGCACCCGTCCGTTCAGCAGCTTGATGTCCGCGCTTTCCACGCGCACGCTGTCGGCGTCGATGCGCAGCAGGCGCGGCAGGAAATGTGGCACCTGCGGCGGACGATCCACCGGATCGCGCAGCACGATCACACCCAGGTGCTTCACCTTGACTTCCGGCAAGGTGATCCGCTGCAGCACCAGCATCGGCAGCAGCTCAAGGTGTCCGCTGACCTGATCGATCTGCACATCCGACAGCCGGTGCTGGATGCGCAGTGACTCCACCGCGAAGCCATCTGCCAGCGTGCCGCTGACGCCACTGGCGGTAACGGTAACGGGCCCGATCTTGCCGAGGTGACTGGCGATGAACTGCAGGCCCCGCTCGGTCGTGACGATGAAATACAGCACGCCACTGGGCACCAGCAGCAGCGGTGCGAGGATGGCCAGCAGTATCTTGCGGCGGCGGCTCATAGCTTGGGTGTGATGTTCAGGTGCAGGCGCAGTCCGCCGCCGGTGGACAGTGGCTTGGCAACGTCGATGCCGATGGCGACCACCGGCAGCCGGTAACGAATGCCAACGCCGGCGGCATATTCCAGCTTGTCGCCGAAATGGTTGAAGGCATTGCCGATGTCGAAGAAGGTGGCCACGCCGATATTGCGCGGCAGGTCGCGCACCATCTCAACGGAACCCACGAACATGTGCCGGCCGCCGGTCTTGCGAAGCTCAGTGACGCCATTGCGCGTGACCGGCTCTTCCGGCGAAAGACTGTTGTAGGCGAAGCCGCGCACGCTGCGGTCGCCACCGGCAAAAAAGCGGTAGATGCCTGGCAGGTCATTGAAGTTCTTCACCAGGCTGGTGCCGAACTCACTGCGCAGCAGCAGATGCAGTTTCGGCGTGAGGTCGAAGCTGCGTTCCGCCTGCA
>JANPGU010000140.1:0-9902 GCA_031424095.1 Gammaproteobacteria bacterium | reverse complement strand
CACGCCGTTCTTCAAGGGCTATCGTCCGCAGTTCTACTTCCGCACCACCGACGTGACCGGCTCGGTGGAGCTGGACGGTGGCGCCGAGATGGTGATGCCGGGCGACAACATCAAGATGGTGGTGGAGCTGATCGCCCCGATCGCGATGGACGAAGGCCTGCGCTTTGCCATCCGTGAGGGCGGCAAGACCGTCGGTGCTGGCGTCGTTTCAAAGATCATCAAGTAAGGCTATCAACATGGCAAACCAGAACATCCGCATCCGCCTGAAGGCATTTGATCACCGCTTGATCGACACCTCGGCCAAGGAAATCGTCGAGACCGCCAAGCGCACCGGTGCAACCGTGCGTGGCCCGGTGCCGCTGCCGACCAAGATGGAAAAGTTCACGATCCTGACCGCGCCCCATGGCGACAAGGACGCCCGTGACCAGTTCGAGCTGCGCACCCACAAGCGCCTCATGGACATCCTGGACCCGACCGACAAGACGGTCGATGCCCTGATGAAGCTCGAGCTGCCGGCCGGCGTGGACGTCCAGATCAAGCTGAACTAGCCCACGGGCGCCACGGCTAGTCTGGCGTGGCGTTAGCCACTCTGCCGGACTCAGGGATACCAACCGGGTCCGCCAGAGTGCGCTCTTCCAGCATGTGCGCGAATCGCTCCGCTCCATCGGCATTCAGGTGGTCTGAGTCCTCGAAGTCGGCGGCCTGGAGCCGCGGCTCGTTCAGGAAGTTGAGATAGCGCACGCCGTACTTCGCGGCCACCTGCTCATAGGCCGCTCTTGCGGGTTCCCACAGGGTCCGGCGCATCTGGGCCTGGTACGTGGGATAGACCGGCGTCGTGATCAGCACGACTTCCACGCGGTGTTCCTGCAACAGCTGGATGAGACGCTCCAGCATTGCCAGGTTGGCAGCAAAGTGCTCCCTGCGCATGAATCCGTGATGCACCGCGAGGCGTCCCGCGGCGTCTTTCATTCCCAGCCCCCACCGGTCCTCATCCGCTACACGGTACCAGCCGCGGTCGTCGATACGCTTGTCGCGGTCGGCCTCCAGCCCTTTGATCAGGTGCTCCAGTGCCGTATGGGGACTGTACAAAACGACGCGGCTGAACGTGCGCAGGTCGAGGTAGTCGACCCTGTGCTGCAGCGGGATCCGAAATTCCTGCAGATAGCTGTAACGTCGATAGTTCTCCGGGTGGTCGTACAGCTCCGCGTACAAGCTGGTGTAGTTCACGAGCACGTAGACACGCTTGAGCCGAGGCAACCTGGGCAGAAACTCCCGCATGAGCTGATAGTCGTAGTAAAGGCTCTGGGCGTTGGCGGCAAGGTTGAAGGCCACGCCGGACAAAGCCTTCGGCTTCACCCCGTAGTAGGTTTCGGAGGAGCCGAGAATCAAGGTGTCGACTTCGCTGCTGATGGCTTCGAGTCGATCGCGCTTGATCGACATGCTGTTGGGACTCTTTGACATCACCCATTCCAGGCCGGCCCATCCTGCCAGCAGCGTCAGCACGAAGAGCACGACCCGAACCCACAGCCTGCGCGCTGCAGGGCGAGCTGGGGTCGAATCAGAACTGGCCATAGATGAAGTTTTCCTCACCGGTCCGGCTGAATGCGAGCGTGACGAGTATCAGTCCGTAGTAGGCGGCCCACCGCACGACGCGCGGCGGCGCAGCGAAGCGCCCGCGCCATCGGGTCGAACGCATGGCGATGTGCACCGCCTCCATGAAGACAATCAGGACCAGCAGGCCCAGCAGCAGTTTGCGCGGCATGTCGACCAGTTCGAACCGCAGCGGGGGTATCGCACCCTGCGCGAAGCCAGCAGCCATGCTGGACAGATAGCGGACTACATGCGCCAGGGACTCGGCGCGGAACAGCAACATGCCCAGCACGACCAAGTGGAAGGTCAGCAGCGGTGCGGCAATTCGCCGGATGGATGCCAGTCCGGGGTGAGCCTTGAAATAGGCGTCGCGGGACTTCAGGGTGAGCACGCTCGCTGACAGCGCGATGCCGTGAAATATGCCGAAGGCCAGATAGGGGCCCGTGAAACCATGCCAGACGCCCACGGCAACCATGTTGAGAAACACCGCTGCCGCCAGACCGGATTGTCCGTAGTCGCGCAGAGCCATCCGCAGGGGCGTGAACAGGTAGTCTGCCAGCCAGCTCGTCAGCGACATGTGCCAGCGCCGCCAATACTGCTGCAGATTGCAGGCAAAGAAGGGCAGGTCGAAGTTCTGCGGACCCTTGATGCCGAACATTCTCCCGAGGCCCAGGGCGATGTCTGTCAGACCGGAGAAATCGGCGTAGAGCTGGATTGCAAAGGCATACGCGCCGAACAGCAGTTCCAGCGAGGAATAGGCATCCGGGGTGCTGTGAATGGCGGCGACGGCAGGCCCCAGCCGATTCGCGATGGCAACCTTCTTGAAGAATCCAAAGAGGATGAGCCGCAGTCCCGTCGCGAAGTCGTGCGGATCGACATTCCCGATGCGCGTCAGCTGATCAAAGAAGGCGCCTGGCCTCTGGATGGGTCCGCTGATGATCTGCGGAAAGAACGCGGCATACAGGCCAACGGCGACGAAGTTGCGCTGGGCGGGAATGTTTTCCCAATAGACTTCGAGCAGATACGACACCAGCTTGAAGACGTAATACGACAGGCCGAGCGGCAGCACGAATCGCCAGACGACTTCCTCCTGCATGGCCGCAGCCGCCCGCGGAGAAGGCGCAAGGGCGCCGACCAGCTTGAATGCGCACAGCAGCAGGATCAGCGCCGAGATGGCGCCGGCCAGGAGCATCGTCTTTCTTGCCGCAGGCCCGGGCCGGCCGATCAGGATTGCCGTCCACCAGCTGCCCAGTGTCACTGCGACGAGCAGGATGAAATACCCCACGCCATGGAGCGCATAGAAACCCAGGGACGCGGCGAACAGCACCGGTGCCCTGAAGCGCGCGGGCACAACGTGAAACGTGGCGACGGTAATCGCGGCGAATATGGCGAATGCCAGCGACAGGAAAGACATCAGACATTCCGTCGTTCAAGCAGGGTGATCAGGTCGCCCACTGTAGCCAGTGACTTCACTTCCCTGGTCGTGAAGCGGACCGCAAAAGTCTTCTCCACGGCAACGATCAATCCGACATGCGCCACGGAATCCCATCCATCCACCTGCGCGGCCGAGGTGGACTCGGTTATCGACAGTTGCGGAATCTCGAAGAAGTCCTGCATCACCGCCGTAAGGGTGCTCTGTATCTCTGTCCGGTTCATTGATACGCGCGGTTCATCTCCGCAACCTCGGTGATATGGACGCGCCGCGGTTCATAGCGGCTCACTTCGAGGCGGTAAGTGATGCCCTCCCGCTCGCCCGTGTCCCATGGCTCGAACCCGAAGCGCGGGAAGAAGTCCTTCACCATTGCATTCTTCGGAGTCGGGATGTAATGGCCAATCACATAGCGGGCTCCCACGTCTGCGGCGTGCCGGAAGACCCTGTTCATCGCCAGTTGTTCCACGCCGCGCTGCAACACACGGCAGCTCATCACGAAGGTCTCGACTTCGAGCGTGTCGCCGGCATGCTGCAGGATGACGACATTGATCAGGCCGAAATCGCCGAAGCGGTCGCGCACGGTGGTGGTGAAGGGCAGGCAGTTGCGCCAATCCTCCATCATCCGCGCGCATTCTGCCTCCGCATGCCGGCGGGTCGTCAGGTTGAACTGGTTGCTTCGCTGCAGCAGCTGCGCAATGCGTGGAATATCCGGTGGCGCAAAGCGAGCGACGCGGGCTTCGGTGCCGAGTGACGTGAGGTACGTGTCGAGATCCGGAAATTGCCTGCGGTCCTCGTCGCGCTGCTCCTGTTGCCGGTATTTGCCCGTGCGCTCCGCGTCGACAGTGGAGTGCGACGCCGCTTCGAACAGGTTCAGCTCCGAGACGGCGCGGACGTAGAGGGCCGGATCCGCCGGCAGTTCCGGAACGATCACTTCCGGCAGCAGTTCACGCACCAGATTGCGCTCAAAGGGATTGTCGTCCAGGAACACCAGGCTATCCAGACCGATATTGAGCTTGTCGCGAATGCGACGGATGTTGGTCGCCTTGTCATCCCAGTTCGCGACGAACGCGCAGATATCCTCTTCCTTGAGGACCATCCCCGGGTGTTCACGGAACGCGCGGCGCGCCACGGCCTCGTCGTTCTTGCTGCAGACGGCGAGCAGGTTGCCGCGCCGGCCCAGTTCGCGGATGTACAGTTGAAACGACCGGAACGCGCCAGTCGGGTCGGAATCGCCGAGTTCGATACCCTCGATGCCATCATCGCCCACCACGCCGCCCCACAAGGTGTTGTCGAGATCCAGGACAACGCATTTGACGGTATGCCCCTGGCAGGCCAGCCCGATGTCCACGATGTTCTGCGCCACGTCGGGGAGTTGCTGCAGGGCGCACAGTGATCTGGAAAGTGCCCACAGTTTTTCATCGATGAACTCGCGGCGCCCGACCCAGCCGGCCAGATGATCGACGTCGTTGAGCAGCACGCCATCGCAGCCGCAGGCGCGGATCCTAATCTCCTGATTCAGCGCTGCGACGGCGCCATGCAATGTGTCCGGCACGAGCAGACCGTAGTTGCCGAAGGGACGCTCGCAGGGCAACACGAACGTACTCTGCACGATGGGAGCAGTCGTTCGTGCGCGGATCGCTATCCAGGTTGCCTCGATCGCTGCCGCGCGATCGCGCATGAAAAGCCGACGGTCACCAGGGTATTCGTAGTAGAGCTCCCTGAGTTTGCCAATGCCCTGCAGGATGACGATCAGATGGGGCTCGAACGCGTAGAGGCCGGAGTCCGGGTTCAGCGCTTCAAGTTCGACCGTATCGAAGCCGGACTCGTAGATCACGGGTTTGAAGTCGCTGTCTGCGAGCAGCACTTCGAGCAGCGGAACGAGATGCTGCGTCGAAACATCTCCGAGCAGCGCAATCCTGAACTCACGCCCAGCGGGCGGAGAAAGGTGCCTGGCTCTTCTGATCAGCGCGAAGTAGTCGAGTCGTTCGCGTGCCAGCTTCAGCACTTCAGAACTCCCGTTTCTTGTATCTCCCGAGCGTGATTAACATAGCCCACATTCACGTTTTAAGCACGTTACGAGCAGAGCGCCGGATTATGTGCAATCGATTGCCGCGCTGACCATGGTTGTCTGCAACCGTTGTGCCCGCGCATCAGGGCAGCAACACGACGCCTGCTGCTTGCAGAAAGCAATGGCCCCGATTGCGTCCTGTCAAGGATTCTGCATGACAGCATCGGAACCCGGACGGGCGGGGATCCGCCAGCCAGTTGCTGCGCCGCGCGTCCGGCCATCCCGCTCCCCCGCGCCGCCCCGACAATCATTGTGTCGCAGGGCTTGTGCCGGGCAATTGGCGTGCCTATACTGCGCGCCCTTTTAGCCGCCAGCTGTCTGGCGGCCCGCGTCTTCGGATGTGGAATCGGGAACGGTTGGCTCCCCTGGATTGCAGGCGCCAAGACCGCTCGAGCCTCGCTAAACCCTCTTCCCGAGGGTTTGCCTGTCTCGCGCGTCAGTTCCTGACTCTCCATCCGGTGCGTAGAACCGAGGACACGCGAGATGACTATCGGACTGGTCGGCCGCAAATGCGGCATGACGCGAGTATTTACAGAAGCCGGCGAATCCGTGCCCGTCACGGTCGTCGAAGTGCTGACCAATCGCGTCACCCAGGTGAAAAGCGAGGCGGTCGACGGCTATCGCGCGGTGCAGGTCACGTACGGCAAGCGCCGTGCGCAGCTGCTGTCGAAGGCAGTCGGCGGCCACTATGCCAAGGCGAATGTCGAGCCAGGTCGCTCGCTGGTCGAGTTCCGGCTGGTCGCCGGCGAGGCCGATGTCCAGCCGGGCGCCGAATTCTCAGCCGAGATCTTCAAGACCGGCCAGCTGGTGGATGTCACCGGCACCACCATCGGCAAGGGCTTTGCGGGCGTCATGAAGCGTCACAACTTCGCCGGCGGCCCTGCCTCGCATGGTCACTCGGTCACGCATCGTGCACCGGGTTCGATCGGCCAGCGCCAGACGCCGGGCCGTGTGTTCAAGGGCAAGCGCATGTCCGGTCACATGGGTGTCGATCGCGTCACCATCGAAAAGCTGCGGGTCGTCGAAATCGACGTCGCGCGCAATCTGCTCCTGATCAGCGGCTCGGTACCGGGCGCTGAAGGCGGCGAAGTCATCGTGCGTCCCTCTGTGAAGGCAGCGCGTCTGGCGCTGCGCAAGAGCATTACGCCCAGCAAGAAAGCCGACGCTAAAAAGTCGGACGGCAAAAAGTAAGGCTTGAGTCATGAAGCTTAAAGTCGCCAATGGTGGTACGGAGTTGTCGGTTTCCGACGCAAACTTCGGTGCCGAATACAACGAAGCGCTGGTGCATCAGCTGGTCGTCGCCTACATGGCTGGCGGTCGTGCAGGCACCAAGCGTCAGAAGAGCCGTGCTGAAGTGCGTGGTGGTGGCCGCAAGCCCCATTCGCAGAAGGGCACCGGCCAGGCGCGTGCGGGTTCCACCCGCAGCCCGATCTGGGTGGGCGGTGGTCGTGCGTTCGCCGCACGGCCGCGTGACTACTCGCAGAAGGTCAATCGCAAGATGTACCGCGCCGGCCTGCGTTCCATGCTGGCGCAGCTGGTCCGCGAGGATCGGCTGGTAGTCACCGAGGTGCTGTCGGTGGCCGAGCCGCGCACCAAGCTGCTGCTGGGTGAGCTGGCCAAGCTGTCGCTGACCAATGCGCTGATCGTGATCGAAGCGCAGGACGAAAAGCTGATGCTGGCATCGCGCAACCTGCCGCACATTGAAGTGATCACGGTTGCCGAGATCAACCCGCTGTCCTTGACGGCCTACCACAAGGTGCTGATGACCGTTGGTGCCGTGAAGATGATCGAGGAGCGCCTGCAGTGAGCAGCATCGAACGTCTGTCCACCGTATTGGTGGCACCGCATATCACCGAGAAGACTGCCCTCGCCATGCAGAATTCCAACCAGTACGCGTTCCGCGTTCGCCGCGATGCGAACAAGACCGAGATCAAGGCCGCCGTCGAAATGATGTTCGACGTGAAGGTCGCCGGAGTCCAGGTCACGAACGAGCCTGGCAAGGATCGCCGCTTCGGCAACCGCATCGGCCGCACGCAGGACTGGAAAAAGGCTTACGTGCGTCTGGCCGAAGGTCAGGCAATCGACTACGAAGCCCAGGCCATGAAGAATCAGGGTAAGCGCTAATGGCACTGATCAAAATGAAGCCGACCTCACCTGGCACGCGCCAGGTGATCAAGGTCGATCGTTCGCACCTGCACAAGGGCGATCCGTATGCACCGCTGACCGTTGCCCAGAGCAAGACCGGCGCGCGCAACCATTTCGGCCGCATCACGACCCGTCACAAGGGTGGTGGTTCGAAGCAGAAATACCGCATCATCGACTTCAAGCGCGACAAGGACGGCATTGCCGGTGTCGTGGAGACGGTCGAATACGATCCGAACCGCACCACGCACATCGCGCTGATCCTTTACGCCGATGGCGAACGTCGCTACATCCTCGCCACCAAAGACATGGCTCCTGGTGACGAAGTGCGCTCCGGTTCGGATTCGCCGATCAAGTCGGGCAATTCAATGGCATTACGCCACCTGCCCGTTGGTTCGCAGGTGCACAACGTCGAGATGAAGCCAGGCAAGGGCGGCCAGATGGCGCGCAGCGCCGGCGCCTCGGTGCAGTTCACTTCGCGCGAAGGCATTCACGCCTACCTGCGGCTGCGTTCGGGCGAGACGCGCAAGGTGCATATCGACTGCCGCGCCACGCTGGGCGAGCTGTCGAATGGCGAGCACAACCTGCGTAATTACGGCAAGGCCGGCGCGAAGCGCTGGATTGGCATCCGCCCGACGGTTCGCGGCGTGGTGATGAACCCTGTCGACCATCCGCACGGCGGTGGCGAAGGCAAGCCTGGTCAGGGCAATCCGCACCCGGTGTCACCGTGGGGATGGCAGACCAAGGGCTTGAAGACCCGGCGCAACAAGCGCACGAGCAACATGATCGTGCAGCGGAGGAAGTAAGCAGTGCCACGTTCACTGAAGAAAGGCCCGTTCGTTGACCTGCATCTCGCCAAGAAGGTTGAGGTTGCCGCGGCCAAGAACGATCGCAAGCCGATCAAGACCTGGTCGCGTCGTTCGATGGTCATACCGGAAATGGTCGGACTGACGATCGCCGTGCACAACGGCAAGCAGCACCTGCCCGTGCTCATCACTGAAAACATGGTCGGCCACAAGCTGGGCGAGTTTTCACCGACGCGCGTGTTCAAGGGGCACGGCGGCGACAGAAAGGTTGCGGGTTAAGGTCGGGTCATGCAGACATACTCAAAACTCAAATACGCGCACATCTCGCCGCAGAAATGCCGCCTGATTGCCGATGTGGTGCGTGGCAAGCGTGTGGGCCTGGCCCTGTCGCAGCTGCGCTTCATGCCGAAGAAGGGCGCCGAGCTTGTGCTCAAGGCGCTCGAGTCGGCCGTGGCCAATGCCGAGCACAACCACGGCATGGACATCGACGAATTGAAAGTGTCGGCGATCATGATCGACGCAGCCCCGGTGCTGAAGCGCTTCGCAGCGCGCGCCAAGGGTCGCGGCAATCGCATCGTCAAGCGCACCAGCCACATCACCGTTCACGTCAGCGACGGCAGGAAGGAATAGCGAATGGGCCAGAAGGTCAATCCGCTGGGCATACGTCTTGGCATCACCCGTGACTGGGTGTCCAAGTGGTACGCCGGCAAGAAGCAGTACGCCACGCAGATCCTCACCGACTACCAGGTGCGCGAGTTCCTGCACAAGAAGCTGGCGGAAGCATCGGTAAGCCAGATCAACATCGAGCGTGCGGCCCGCAAGGTCAACGTCACGATCCATACGGCTCGTCCTGGCATCGTCATCGGCAAGAAGGGCGAGGACATCGAGAAGCTGCGCGCCGAGACCGCGCGTCTGGTCGGCATGCCGGTCGGCGATGTGCGCCTGAATGTCGCCGAGATCCGCAAGCCCGAGCTCGACTCGAAGCTGGTTGCCGAAGGCATTGCGCAGCAGATCGAAAAGCGCGTGATGTTCCGTCGTGCGATGAAGCGCGCGGTGATGAGCACGATGCGCAGTGGCGCTCTGGGCATGAAGGTGCGCCTGTCGGGCCGCCTGAATGGCTCGGAAATCGCCCGCACGGAAGTATCGCGCGAAGGCCGCGTGCCGCTGCACACGTTCCGCGCCGATATCGACTACGCGACTGCCGAAGCGCGCACGACATACGGTGTGATCGGCATCAAGGTCTGGATCTTCAAGGGTGAAGTCTTCGACGTTGTGCCGGAAGTTGTAGAAGAGTCTGCCGAGACGGCCGCGCCAGCTGATGCTGCGCAGCCCGCCGCGGTCTGAAGGTCAGTAAGTAATGTTGCAACCTAAGCGAACCAAGTATCGCAAGCAGTTCAAGGGCCGGAACACCGGCCTTGCGCAGCGCGGCAGCAGCGTTGCCTTCGGCGAATTCGGCCTGAAGGCGACCGAGCGCGCGCGCATGACGGCACGCGAGATCGAAGCGGCGCGTCGCGCCATGGCCCGCGCCGTGAAGCGTGGTGGCCAGATCTGGGTGCGTGTGTTCCCGGACGTGCCAGTGTCGAAGAAGCCTCTGGAAGTTCGAATGGGCTCCGGCAAGGGCAACGTCGAGTACTGGATTGCCAAGGTGCAGCCAGGCAAGGTTCTGTTTGAAATGGAAGGCGTGCCGGAAGCGCAGGCCCGCGAGGCGTTCCGCCTTGCCGGTGCCAAGCTGTCTGTGGCCACGACCTTCGTTAAGCGGCAGGTGCGCTGATGAAAGTGAGCGAACTCCGGGCCAAGTCGGCCCCTGATCTGACCACCGAGCTGGTCAGCCTGCGCAAGGAGCAGTTCGCGCTGCGCCTGCAGC
>JANPGU010000139.1:0-1856 GCA_031424095.1 Gammaproteobacteria bacterium | reverse complement strand
GTTCACGAAGCGCCGGAGAGATCTTGCTCCCGTGCCCGACGATCGCGGACAGGGCGACGCCTGACCCGTGTTGGTTAGCGGGCGCGGCTTCTGTCCGGTATCGGCATCCCGCGAAAGATTTCGCCCCATTCCGACCGCAATACGGCGCTCAGGCCACTGGCGCCGCCGCATGATTGCCTTAAAGTAAGGCAGGATTGTCCAACGCAAGGGGCGCGTCGAGCACGCCGTGTCCGCTCGGCGCGGCCCATCAAACAGGTCTTTGCAGTTGCGGAGACCGGGTCTGCATCTAGGTTCAATAACCGCACATCGCGCAACAGCGACTGCAGTGAGAGAGATCGAATGATGAAGGTTGGAATGGTCCGTCGCAGAGGGTTGAGCCTTGCCGCCGGACTCATGATGGCGCTCGCCGCCACCACATCGATTGTTCCTGTCGCTACCGCGCAGAAGCCTGTCGCCATCACACCGCCGGCCGGAGCGCCGATGAGCTTCGCCGACCTGATCGAGCGGGTCAGCCCGGCCGTGGTCAGCGTACAGGTCACCACCGAGGTGAAGGCTGCCGAACGCAATGGCGCTTTCAATCCGTTCCGCGGCTTGCCGGGCTTTGACGAATACGAAGACCAGTTCGGCGAACAGGAAGACAAGTCGACGCCGGACACCGATCGCGAGGGCGTCGCTTTGGGTTCTGGCTTCTTCATCTCGCCGGCCGGCTACATCGTCACCAATCACCACGTCATCGAGAATGCGCGCGAAGTCACGGTCACGCTGAAGAATGGCGACCAGCTCGAAGCGCAGATCATCGGCTCCGACGAGCAGACCGATCTCGCCGTTCTGAAAGTGAAGAAGAGCGGCACCTATCCGTTCGTGGAGTTCGCGACCAAGGCCAAGCCGCGCGTGGGTGATTGGGTGGTGGCGGTTGGGAACCCGTTCGGTTTGGGCGGCACGGCGACGGCGGGAATCGTCTCGGCTGACGGGCGTGAGCTGCTGGGCGGGAATTACAACGACTTCATCCAGATCGATGCGCCGATCAACCGCGGCAACTCGGGCGGACCGACGTTCAACATCAACGGCGAAGTCATCGGCGTGAACACCGCGATCTTCTCCGACAGCGGCGGCGGAAGCGTCGGCATCGGCTTCGCGATCGAAGCCAAGGCCGTGAAGCAGATTTCCGATACGCTGATCAAGAACGGCAAGGTGGTGCGTGGCTGGCTCGGCGTCGAGATCCAGAGCATGAACCAGCGGGTCGCCGAGGCCTGGAGCCTGAAATCGTCGAACGGCGCCATCGTGCGTTCGGTTACGGCGGGCGGACCGGCTGAAGCGGGTGGCATCAAGCGTGGCGACATCATCCTTGCGGTGAATGGCGAGGACGTGAAGGATAACCGTCACCTGACACAACGTGTCGGTAGCCTTCTGGCTGGGACGACCAATACGTTCAGCATCATTCGCGATGGCAAGCCGCAGACCCTGAAGGTCACGGTGCGCGCGCGCGACGACAAGGCGCTGGCCGTGGCCGAGCTCGATCCCAAGCGCGCGGACATGAAGCCGCCGCATGCGAGCGACAGCGACGTGAAAGTTGATGGCGCAACCATCCGCGCGATGACGGCGGCGGAGGCGGCGAAGTTCGACGTTGGCGCCGCCGGCACGGCCTTGATCGTTGTGACGGTGGAGCCGCATGGCGCCTACGCACGGGCCGAGATCTTCCCGGGCGACGCGATCCTCGAGGTCAACAACAAGGCGATGAAATCGCCGAAGGACTACCAGGACGCTGTTGCGGCGGCGATCTCGGGTGGCAAGAAAGACGTCGTGGCGCGTGTGGGCTGCGGCAACCAGCAGCGGTGTGGCGATCTCACCGTGCTGCG
>JANPGU010000138.1:0-10582 GCA_031424095.1 Gammaproteobacteria bacterium | reverse complement strand
GCAGGCTTGGTCTCGGGGAATTCGGCGTCGAGGCCGACCTGCTGCTTGATCTGCTTGGCAGCCTGCTGCCCTTCCGATTCGCCTTCGTTCATCGATTTCTTGAAATTGCGAATCGCGGAGCCGACGTCAGTTCCGACCGATCCGAGCTTCTTCGTGCCGAAAACCAGGATGACAATGCCCAGTACGATCAGCCAGTGCCAGATGCTAAGTGAACCCATCGTAGTGCTCCGTAAACCCTAGAATGTGCAGGGGATTCCCATGATAAGACAAGGGAGTCCCGAGGGCCGAGAAAGTTCAGCCATTGTGTGGCGGAGCACACAGGTCTGCACCCCGTGGACGAGCGCGAAGATGAAAGGTAACCGGCCCATCGTTGACCAGGCTCACCTGCATGTCTGCGCCGAAAACGCCGCTCGCGGTCTTCGAGTGGACCTGGGAGGCTTCAGCGACCAGTCCCGCAAACAACGCCTGGGCCTGTTCCGGCCGCGCGCCCTCACTGAAGCTGGGTCGCGACCCCTTGCCCGTATCCGCCACCAGCGTGAACTGTGGAACCAGCAGCAGCTCGCCGCCGATCTGGCGCAGATCCAGATTCATCTTGCCGGCATCATCTGGAAAAACGCGGTAACTGAGCACTCGCTGCAGCAACCTGGCGCCACTTTCGGCGCGGTCGGCGGCCTCGATTCCGATCAAGGCCAGGATGCCGCGCTGGATGGATGCCACGCAGCGGCCCTCCACATCGACCTGGGCCCGCGTCACGCGCTGAATGAGAGCGATCATCAATTCCTTTGCCGCTGATGGGGTTAGGCGCCGAACATGCAGCACTGCGGTGGCATTCTCGCCGGTCGAACCGTAATATTCGCGGCTGTTTTGCGGCGCTTTGAAGCCAGAGGTCTGGATGTTCCGTTCCCTGTTTGCGATTGCGGTATTGGGTCTGGTGTTGGCAGCTCCTGCCGGGGCAACGGGCGATCCGGCGCGTGGCAAGACGCTGGGCTATACCTGCCTTGGCTGCCATGGCATCGAAGCCTACAAGAGCGTTTATCCCACCTTTTCCGTGCCGCGCCTGCGCGGCCAGCATCCCGAATACATCGTCGCGGCGCTGAAGGCATACAAGGCCGGCGAACGCAGCCACGCCACCATGCATGCGCATGCCAGCACGCTGTCCGACCAGGACATGCTGGATCTGGCGGCCTATCTCGGTGGTGAGGTGGTAAAGACTGCGGGCGGTGAGCCCGTCGGCAAGGCGCCGGCAGCGGCCGCCACCTGCCAGGCCTGCCATGGTCGCGATGGCGTTGGCATCATGGGCATGTATCCGACACTGAGCGGTCAGCATGCCGATTATCTGGAACATGCGTTGACGGCTTATCGCTCCGGTGCGCGCAAGAACGGCATCATGGCGCCGTTCGCGGCGCAGCTGAAGCCGGAAGACATCAAGGAAGTGGCGGAATATTTCGCACACCAGAAGCCGCCGCTCAAGACCGTGCCCAGGAAAGAGAAGCTCGCTGCGGCGAAGTGAATTTCACGGGCGTCGCGATCAGGGGGCCGTGAGGCGCTTGAGGAATGCAACCACCGTGGTGAAATATTCATCGCGGTTGGTCTTCTTCTGGAAGCCATGCCCTTCGTTCTTCGCCGCGAGATACCAGACCTCGCCGCCACTGCCGCGCAGGCGCGCCGTCATCAATTGCGATTCGCTGGAAGGTGCGCCTGGATCGCTCCGGCCCTGCACAATCAGCAGTGGCTTGCGGATCGACACGGCATTGCTGAAAGGCGCAATGTCCTGCACGACGCCGCCGCGCAGGCGATCGCCGAAATTGGCAAGCGCTGCGAGTCCGAGATAGCCGCCGCGTGAATCGTCCATCACCAGCACGCGATTGCGGTCGAAGTCCGGCTGCAGACCGATCCAGACCAGCAGCGCGCCGATGTCGCGCGCGGCATCCTCACGCAGCGCGCCATCACCAAGCTTGAGAAAACTGCGGCCATAGCCCGTGGAGCCACGCACATTCGGCGCGACCACGGCAAAGCCCGCATTCCCCAGGTATTGCGTGAACGCGTCCCACCCGGGTCTTCTTTGCGCAGCGGGCCCGTGGATGTCGATGACCACCGGATGCGCACCCGGCGTGCGGGGTTTGAACACGAATGCCGGCAGCGAACGCTGCTGATTGCCAACGCGATCCCAGGTTGGAAACTGCACCAGCTGTGTGGGGACCGGGCTCGATGCAATGGCGCCGGGCTCGCCCTGCGTCCAGCGCAGCAGTGAGATGGCGGGCAGGGCGGCGGCGTCGCTGGCCGGCGCTTCGATGCGGTAGACATACACATCCTGCGGGGTCTGTGCGTTTTCCACGGTCACTGCCAGCTGCTGACTGCGGTGATCGAAGCCGATGCCGCTGATTACCGCGCCAGCCGGCAGCGCGGGCAGCAGCAGGTCGGCCTTGCGCGCGACGTCGTAAAGCACCAGCCGGTCGACACTCGCTTCATTGCGCGTATAGGCGACGTAGCGTCCGTCGAGGCTCAGCGCGAAACGCTCCACATCCCAGCGCGTGTCTGGCGTGAGGGTGCGCAGCTCGCTGGTGTAGAGATCGAGGTAATGCAAGGCGATGAACTCCCCGCCACGATCGGACAGGAAGTAGAGGCCGCGCCCATCACGCGAAAACCGCGCCTGCGTAACCGACACGGGTTCACCCATGTAGCCGGCGACCGGCTCCACCCGCGTCAGGGCGCCGCTGGCCGTATCGACCAGCAGCAGCTGGCCGTCACTGCGCGAGCTGCTGCGGATGACGGCGAGGCTCCGGTCGTCCAGCGACCAGTCCTGCACCGACAGCGCATCCCTGCCACCGGCCATCAGCAGCTGCGGGCCGGCGTCGCTGCTGATGTCGCGCAGATAGACGTCGAAGTTCACGCCATCGCGCGCACTGCTGTCGAATGCGATGCGCTTGCCGTCGCGCGCAAACACCGGCAGGCCATTGCGCGACCTGCCGTCGGTGAGCAGCTTGTCGCTGCCGGTGGTGAGGTTGCGCAGCAGCAACTGGGTGTTTTCGTCGCCACCGCGATCCTTGAGAAAGATCAGCGTATTCACGTCATAAGGATGAGCCGCTGCGGAGCTGACCGGTTCGTCTTCCGCAGTGACCGGCGCAGGTGCTTCCAGGGGAGCGCCGATGCGCTGCAGTTGTGTGGTCTCGCTGGCGCGTGAGCGGAGCAGCAGGCTGCCATCGGCCAGCCAGCCCACGAAGCCGGTGTTGCGTGCTGCGAGCCAGGGCGCCAGTTGCGCGGCCAGTGCAGGATCACGCGCGGGGATGCCGTCGAAGATCAGGTTGTCCTGTGCCAGCAGCAGTGGTGCCAGCAACAGGCCGCAGAGGCCGGCAATCAGGGAAGTGGTCTGCTTCATAAGCAACGATCTTAGCGCAGCGTTAAGATGCAGCTGATCACCCATGAACGCATTCCAGGCATTTCGCATCAACGAGCAGGGCGCCAGCATCGAATCGCTGACGCTGGACCAGCTGTCGCCGGGTGCAGTCACCATCCGCGTGCACTGGTCCGACATCAATTACAAGGATGCGCTGGCCGGTACGGGCAAGGGCCGCATCCTGCGGCGGTTCCCGCTGGTGGGCGGTGTGGACCTGGCCGGTATGGTGGTGGCTTCCGACGATGCTTCGGTGACCGTGGGTGAGCAGGTCATCGTCACGGGCTGCGGTCTGTCGGAAACGCGCGATGGCGGCTACGCCGAATACGCGCGCGTGCCGGCCGATGCAGTGGTGAAGCTGCCTGCAGGACTTAGCCTGCGCCATGCGATGGCCGTGGGCACCGCGGGATTTGCGGCAGCACTGGCCATCACGCAGCTCGAGCACAATGGCCTGGCGCCGGGCCAGGGGCCGGTGGCGGTGACTGGCGCCAGTGGTGGCGTTGGCCTGGTAGCCATCGACATGCTGGCGCGCCGCGGCTACGAAGTGACGGCATTCACCCGCAAGACCGAGAGTTTTGATCTGTTGCGCCAGATCGGCGCTGCCGATGTACAGCAACTGGACCTCGCATCACTGGGCACGCGCCCGCTCGAAGCGGAGCGCTGGGCCGGGGCCGTCGACAATGTCGGTGGCGCCGTTGCCAGTTATCTGCTGCGCAGCGCGCGCATGCAGGGCGGCGTCGCATCCGTCGGCCTTGCCGGCGGCGCCGACCTTACCGTCAGCCTCATGCCCTTCCTGCTGCGCGGGGTCAATCTCCTCGGCGTGAATTCCTCGGCCACGAAGCGCGATCGGCGCCTGGCCATCTGGCGACGTATTGCTGGCGATCTCGCGCCGCGACATCTCGATGCGATCGTCACACGCATCGTGTCTCTCGCGGAGTTGGCGCCAGCCTTTGCGTCATTGATTGCCGGCAGCAATACCGGTC
Organism: Gammaproteobacteria bacterium; assembly: GCA_031424095.1. Classification (GTDB taxonomy): domain Bacteria; phylum Pseudomonadota; class Gammaproteobacteria; order Steroidobacterales; family Steroidobacteraceae; genus ZC4RG30. The sequence goes on along the minus strand of JANPGU010000138.1, from coordinate 6,208 downwards.
GCACACTGGTGCGCATCCATGATGAACGCTGAAGAAACCGCGGTCGCGCGCCAGCGGCTGCTAGTGGTTGTCGCCATGATGCTGGAAGCGCTTTACGACGCGAACGTGGTGAAGGTGCTTGCCACGCTGAAACCTTCGGACATGCGCCCTGGCGGTGCGCGTGTGCCGGGCACCTCGTATGAATTGCCGGCGGAAACTGCCACCCGCGCGATGCAGCAGCTGCTGGCACTGCGCGGTGCGCGCGCCGATGCGCTGCTGGCTGCGCTGGCCGCTGCCGACATCGAGGCCCGGCTCGCCTCGCTGGGCGGCAGAACGCCGCCGGTCCTGGGCAGCCTGTATGCCCATTGCACGGCGGATATCGCGGCGAGCGGCAGCGAGTCACTCGATGGCGCGATGCGGCGCCTGTATCTCGCCGCCGAACAGATCTTCACGCTCACGCACATGCGGCGCATCAACGAGCAGTTCCACAAGTGGAGCGCACAGCCGACCGGGATCGACGCCATCCCGGTGCAGGTATTCGTCGCCCGGTTCATCCGCAACGCGCCACCGTGAGCGAACTCACGGCGCAGCTGTGGGATGGCGCCGCCGGGCTGGGTGTGACTCTGGATGACGACCGGCTGGCGAAGTTCGAAACGCTGGTGGCCGAGCTGCTGCGCTGGAACAAGGCCTACAACCTCACCGCGATCACGCGACCTGCCGAGATCCTCACCCATCACCTGCTGGATTCGCTGAGCGCGCAGCCCGATCTCGCCGGTGTCACCGTGGCGGATGTGGGCACCGGTGCGGGATTCCCCGGGCTGCCGCTGGCCATCGTGAACCCAGAGCGGCAGTTCACGCTGGTGGATGCGGTGGACAAGAAGCTGCGCTTCATCGATCACGTGGCGCGCACGCTTGCGCTCACCAATGTGCGCACCACACATGTACGGGTGGAGCAGCTCAAGCCCGCCCAGGCCTTCGACACCGTGATCACGCGGGCTTTCGCGCCATTGCCCCGACTGGCTGCGTGGGTGGCGCCGCTCTGCGATGCGCATACGCGCGTGATCGCCATGAAAGGCCGCTGGCCGCCGGCTCCGGCGCCCGGCAATGTCGATGCGGATGGCGGGTCGTTGCCCGCGGGGTGGCAAATCGAATCGGTTCGGCCGGTGCACGTGCCCGCATTGACGGAGGAACGCAATATCGTCCGATTGCGCCGTGACGCACCCGTCGGGATTGCCTAGACTCGCGGGCTGCATGAAACGCGTAATCGCCATAGCCAATCAGAAGGGCGGGGTGGGCAAGACCACCACGGCCGTGAACCTGGCTGCCTCGCTGGCGGCCACGCAGCGGCGCGTGCTGCTGATTGACCTTGATCCGCAGGGCAATGCCACCATGGGCTGCGGCGTCGAGAAGTCTGCGGTGGAAAACGGCAGCTGCGAAGTGCTGCTGGGCGAATGCACGGCCGAGCAGGCGATCGTGGAAGTGGGCGGAAACTTTCACCTGATGCCCACCAACCAGGATCTGACCTCGGCCGAAGTGCGGCTGGTGATGAGCACTGAAAACCGCGAAACGCGGCTGCGCGATGCGCTGGTGCCGGTGCGCGACCGCTTTGATCTGATCATCATCGACTGCCCGCCATCGCTGAACATGCTGACCCTGAACGCCCTGGTGGCAGCAGACAGCGTGATCGTGCCGATGCAATGCGAGTACTACGCGCTCGAAGGGCTTTCGGCGCTTTCCGCCACCATCGACCAGGTGCGCGACGCGGTGAATCCCGGCCTGCATATCGAGGGCATCCTGCGCACCATGTTTGATCCGCGCGCCAATCTTTCCAACGAAGTCTCGGCGCAGCTGGTGGAGCATTTCGGCGATACCGTGTTCCGCACCGTGATTCCGCGCAATGTGCGGCTGGCGGAGGCGCCATCGTTTGGCCGCCCGGTGCTGATGCATGACAAGGATTCGCGCGGTGCGCTGGCTTATCTGGCGCTGGCCGGCGAGATGATCCGGCGCGAGGACGAGCTCCTCGCAGCCGCCGCAACTGCGGGTGCCGCACATGAGTGAAAAGAAATCCGCGCTGGGGCGTGGCCTCGCTGACCTGATGGGCAGTTCAAAGGCGCGTGCGAATGTGCCGGCCGCCACGGTGCCGGTTGCGCCGGCCAGCAGCGAAGTCGTCGCGGCTCCGCGTGCCGGTGGCGATGAACTGGCGCATCTGCCGGTCGAGCAGCTCACGCGCGGCAAATACCAGCCGCGTGTCGACATGCGGCAGGAAGCGCTGGAAGAACTCGCCATCTCGATCCGCAATCAGGGCGTGATCCAGCCGATCGTGGTGCGGCCGCTGAACAATCCGGCGCCCGGCACAGCGCGGTACGAAATCATTGCCGGTGAGCGTCGCTGGCGTGCCGCGCAGATCGCGGGCCTGAAAACGATCCCCGCGATCATTCGCAAAGTCGCGGACGACGCAGCTATCGCGATGGCGCTCATCGAGAACATCCAGCGTGAGGATCTCAATCCGCTCGAAGAAGCGCGCGCACTCGAGCGCCTGATCGCCGAGTTCGGTGTAACGCATGCCCAGGCGGCGGAAGCCGTGGGTCGGTCACGCGCTGCGGTCAGCAACCTGTTGCGGTTGCTGGAACTCGCGCCGGAAGTGGCGGAGATGCTGGAGAAGCGGCAGCTGGAGATGGGGCATGCGCGCACGCTGCTGCCGCTGACGCAGCGGCGCCAGCAGATTGAATCCGCGCAGCAGGTTGTGCGCGACGGATTGTCGGTGCGGCAGACCGAAGCACTGGTGCGCGGACTTACGGATCCGGCGCGCCAAAAAGTCCCTGCAGGCGGTAATGCTGCTCCGCAGCAAATCGAGGCCAATGTGAGTGCACTGCAGCAGGATCTGAGCGAGCGCCTCGGTGCCAAGGTATTGATTCAGCAGGGTTCTGGCGGGAAAGGTAGACTGGTAGTGAATTACAACAGTCTGGATGAACTGGACGGGATCCTCAGCCACATTCGTTGACAATAGCTGCCTATGCACTGACCTTGAACGGTCACTGCTCAGTCCGTATACTGCGCGCGCTCTTCGAGGGTTGGGACACATGATTATTGCGCGCGACCCGGCGACAAGACGGATGGCTGCGCGGATCCTGCTGGCCCAGGCTGGAATGACGATCTTGATCGCTGTCCTGTACGGGCTGTTTGGAAGTCGCGTACAGGCCCAGTCGGCACTGGTCGGCGGGTTGACGGGGCTGGTCGCCAACGCCTGCATGACGCTGGTCGCGCTGCGCCACACGCTGCACGCTGCGATCGCGCTTGGCAGGTTGCTGGTCGGGCAGTTGTTGAAGGTGGCGTTGACGGTGGCAGTGCTTGTCATCGTGGCGCGAGGGCAATGGGCCGACTGGCCCGCGCTGCTCATCGCGTACGGCGCGACGCTCTTGGTTTACTGGTTCGTGCCTGCGTTCGACGCGCGCGCGCGCCGTCCGAAAAATTGAACGGGTTGCTTACGGAACAAGGCTAACGATGGCTGCTGAACACGGCGCGGAACACGCTGCCCCGTCTGCGACGGACTACATCGCCCACCACATGACTCACTGGAAAGTGGGCGAGGGCTTTGCGGCGATCCATCTGGACACGCTGATCATGTCCTTTTCGCTGGCCGCGATCCTGGCGTTCGTGTTCTGGCGCGCAGCAAGACAGGCTACGCCGGGTGTGCCGGGCCGCTTCCTTGCTTTCATCGAGATCGTTTATGAGTTCGTCGCCAACCTGGTCGGCGAGATGTATCACGGTGACAAGCGCTTCATCACCGCGCTGTCGCTGACGCTGTTCACCTGGATCCTCGCGATGAACGCGATGGACTTCCTGCCCGTGGACCTGCCGTCGAACATTGCGGCACTGGCCGGCCACGAGCATGCCTTCTGGCGCATCCTCCCCACCGCCGATCTCAATGGCACGATTGCGATGGCCGTGGTGGTGCTGGTGCTGATCGTGGTCTTCGCCATCAAGGCCAAGGGTCTGGGTGGCTATGCACACGAGTGGTTCGTGGCGCCATTCGGCAAGAACCCGATCCTGTGGCCTGCGAACTTCGCGCTGAACCTGGTGGAACTGATCGCCAAGCCCGTGTCGCTGTCGATGCGACTGTTCGGCAACATGTTCGCCGGCGAGCTGCTGTTCATGCTGATCGCGCTGCTGGGTCTGGCGGCTGCCAATGCCACGGGTGCATTCGCCATGGGCGGCTTCTTCGTCGCGCAGGTGGCGCTCGCCGCCGTGTGGGCGATCTTCCACATTCTGATCGTGGGCCTGCAAGCCTATATCTTCACCGTGCTGCCCATCGTGTACATCTCGATGGCAGAAGAGCATCACTGATTTTCGTCTGCACCTTTGATTTTGATTTTCGACCAGGAGACTTGAAATGGAATCGATCGCACTCGTCCAGGGTTACATGGCCATCGGCATCGGCCTCATCATCGGCCTCGGCGCCGTGGGTGCCTGTATCGGCATCGGCATCATGGGCGCCAAGTTCCTCGAATCGGCTGCCCGCCAGCCGGAACTGACCCCGATGCTCACCGGCCGCATGCTGCTGCTGGCCGGCCTCATCGACGCTTCGTTCATCATCGGCGTGGGTCTGGCGATGTACTTCGCGACCGGCAACCCGCTGCTGACCAAGCTCGCAGGCTGATCGACTCAACTGACGCGTCGTTCGCGGAGCCACCATGGATATCAACGCTACTTTCATCGGGCAGATCATCGCTTTCCTGATCCTGCTCTGGTTCTTCCGGACGTTCATCACGCCGGTCATCTCGACTGCCATCGATGAACGGCAGAAGAAGATCGCGGAGGGACTTTCTGCCGCCGATCGCGGCCAGAAGAGCCTCGATGAAGCGAAGGCACGCGCTGAAGAAGTGATCCGCGAGGCGCGCGACCGCGCCAACCAGATCATCGACCAGGCATCGAAGCGCTCGAACGAGATCGTCGAAGCGGCCAAGCAGAGTGCGTTGTCGGAAGGCGATCGCCTGATCGCCTCTTCCAAGCAGCAGATCGAGCTCGACACGGCGAAGGCGCGTGAAGCGCTGCGCCGTGAAGTGGCCGACCTGACCGTGCGTTCGGCATCGAAGGTGCTCGGTCGCGAGATCGATGCCGCCAAGCATGCCGACATCCTCGGCAAGCTCGCAGCGGAGATCTGAAGCGCGCCATGGCAGACCGTCTCACCATCGCACGTCCATACGCCAAAGCGGCATTCGCCAACGCGAAAGCAGCCGGCACCCTGGCTTCCTGGTCCGGGGCGCTGGCCCGCGCGGCAGAAGCGGTGGGCGACGAGCGCGTGCGCAGCCTGTTCGGCAGCCCCAATGTCCGTGCACAGCAGCTGGCTGAACTGATTGCCGGGATAGCTTCGAGCGACAATGTCGAAGCACTGCGCAATTTCATCTCCCTGCTGGCGGAAGCCAAGCGCCTGCCCTTTCTGCCCGAGATCACGCAGATCTTCGAGCAGCTGAAGGCCGATGCGGAGCGCGTGGTCGAGGTGCAGGTCACTTCTGCGGCGCCGATGGGCGCTGGCGAAGTGGCCGCGCTGACCGCCGCGCTGGCGAAGCGCTTCGATCGCTCGATCCGCGTGCAGACGGCAGTTGATCCCTCGCTCGTTGGCGGCGCAGTGGTGCGCGCGGGCGACCTGACCATCGACGGTTCCATCAAGTCACGTCTCGAGCGATTGGCGCTCGACCTGACGGCTTAAGTATTTCTAAAGGATCAAGTCATGTCGATCAAGGCATCGGAAATCAGCGACCTCATCGGTCAGCGCATCCAGAACTTTGCAGGTGGCACTGAAGCCCGCAATGTCGGCAGCGTCATGTCGGTGACGGACGGCATCGTGCGTATCCACGGCCTGGCCGACGCTCGCTACGGCGAAATGCTCGAGTTCCCCGGCAACATCTTCGGCCTGGCGCTGAACCTGGAACAGGATTCGGTAGGCGCCGTGGTGCTGGGTGAGTACAAGTCGATCTCGGAAGGCGACGTGGTCAAGACCACGGGACGCATCCTCGAGGTGCCGGTTGGACCAGAACTGCTTGGCCGCGTGGTCGATGCACTGGGCAACCCGATCGACGGCAAGGGCCCGGTCAATGCCACGCAGACCGCGCCGATCGAGCGCGTCGCGCCAGGCGTTATTTATCGAAAGAGCGTGAGCCAGCCGATCCAGACCGGCTACAAAGCCGTCGACTCGATGGTGCCGGTGGGCCGTGGCCAGCGCGAGCTGATC
>JANPGU010000137.1:0-3893 GCA_031424095.1 Gammaproteobacteria bacterium | reverse complement strand
ATCCGGTTCTTCATCACATCACTGGGAAATCCGCAGTGGGTCTGCCAGCGCGTGCATGCCGTGGGCGGAGTGGTCTACCACGATGTCACCGAGGCTCGCTGGGCGCGCAAGGCCGTTGATGGCGGCGCGGATGGTCTGATCGCCGTAAACGCGCGCGCCGGTGGGCATGCCGGCAGCCGCAGCGCGGAGGCGCTGCTCGAGGAACTGCGTCCTTTCGGCCTGCCAGTGGTCGCTGCGGGTGGCATCGGGACGCCGGCAGACTTCGCGCGACATCTGCGGATGGGATACGTGGCCGCGCAACTGGGCACGCGCTTCATCGCAACCCCCGAATGCCGCGCCAGCAACGCCTACAAGCAGGCGATACTGGCTGCACAACCTTCCGACATTGTGCAGACCGAACGACTCACCGGCGTGCCTGTGGCAGTGATCCGCAACGCCTTCATCGAGCGTTACGGCACGCACGCTGGACCCTTCGCGCGCTGGATGCTGCGCGGGCACCGGCGCAAGCACTGGATGCGAACGATCTACACGCTGCGGTCGCTGCGCGGGCTGCGTGGTTCGCTGGCGTCGGAGTCCGCCAGCGGCTACTGGCAGGCGGGTATGTCGGTGGGCGGGATCGATTCGATCCTGCCCGCGGCGCAGATCGTACGGCAGTACGCGCACGCGTTGCCGGAGAGCTGATTGGAGCGCGATCTGCCAAGGAATTTCGCCCGCTTCCGTGGCTGCTTTCGGGCCGCGCTAGTACACTCTCGTCGATGAGCACAGGCTACGTGTTTGCACCGCCCGCGAGCGTTACCGCCGCGATCAAAGACAGCGGCGACCGCTTTCCGGTTCGACGCATCTTCTGTGTCGGGCGCAATTACGCGGACCACGTGCGCGAAATGGGCGGCGACCCCAAGAGCGAACCTCCCATCTTCTTCACCAAGCCCGCTGATGCGCTGGTGCCGAGCGGCGCGCCCGTGCCCTACCCGCCGGGCACCCGGAACCTCCATCACGAGGTCGAGCTGGTGGTCGCGCTGCACCGCGGCGGCAAGCACATTCCCGTAGCCGACGCGCTGGACCATGTCTACGGTTATGCCGTCGGCAATGATCTGACGCGACGCGACCTGCAATCAGAGGCCAGGTCGCGCGGGCAGCCCTGGGACATGGCAAAGGGGTTCGATGCCTCCGCGCAGATCGCGCAGATTCACCCAGTGGAAAGATTTGGCCATCCTTCAGGCAACGCAATCTGGCTCAAGGTAAATGGCGAGCAACGGCAGCATTCCACCCTTGATCAGATGATCTGGTCGGTCGCCGAGATCATCACTGGCCTCTCAACGCTGGTGGAACTGCAGCCCGGAGACCTGATCTACACCGGCACTCCCGATGGCGTCGGGGCACTGGTGCCGGGCGATCTGGTCACGGCCGGAATCGAAGGGATGGAGCAGCTGGAATTCCGCATCGTCGCGGGTTTCCCTTAAGTTGCGGGCGGCGCTGCAGTGAGACAGTACTTCGGGCGCATGGTGCTGCTCGCAGCCTGCACGTCGCTCGGTCCGCTCAGCCTGAATCTTTACCTGCCATCGGTTCCCGCGGTCCAGACACACTTTGGGGCAACTGTCGCCGCGGTGCAGGCCAGCGTCAGTCTCGCGCTGCTGGCCTTCGGCCTGGGGCTGGTGCTGCTGGGTCCGCTGACCGATCGCTATGGACGCCGCCCCTGCCTCCTCGGAGGACTGGCCCTGTTCATCGCAGGCGCGGCGGTGGCAGCGCTGGCCTCGTCGCTGCAGATGCTGGCACTGGCCCGCGTCCTGCAATCCATCGGCTGCGCAATTGCCTTCATCAGTGCACGCGCAATGGTTGCCGACGTTTCGCCACGGGAAGAGCTCGCCAAATCCGTAGCGCAAATGACCATGATCATGCTCGTGGTGCAGATGGTGGCTCCGCTGCTTGGCAATGTGATCATGTCGGCGGGCGGATGGCGGGCCATCCAGTTCTTCGGAGTCGCGCTGGCAGTCGCCTTGATGACCGGTGTGGCGCTGGCACAGCCAGAGACCTTGGCGCCTTCCCAACGGGCCGAAGGACGCTCGGTCATCGACTTCCTCCGACCTACGGTTTCCGTGCTGGCCAGACCCGGATTCCCGATCCTGCTGCTGCAGGTGGGGTTGCTCTATTCTGCCTACCCTGCATTTCTTTCCATCGCGCCACACCTGATGGTGGAGTCGTTCGGACGACCACCCACCGAGTTCGCCTACTACTTCGTGTTTCTGCCACTCGGGTATTTTGCAGGCAATGCCTTCGTATTGAGGTTCGGCAACAGATTCGGGCGACATCGACTCGTCTCTGCGGGAGCATTGTTCGCCACCTGCTCCTGCCTGCTGAGCGTCATGCTGATTGCGCTGGGCGCCAGGCACCCGCTGGCATTGTTCATTCCCGCCGGGGCGATGTTGAACTTTGGTCTGGGATTGGCGCTGCCGACGGTGTCAGCCCGCGCCGTGACACAGTCCAGTCCCAACATCGGCAGCGGCTGGGGGCTGGTCGGTTGCGCCCAGCAGGTGATGGCAGCAGCATCCGTGCAGGCACTTGGATTGTTTCGCACCGATTCGCCGTATCCGGTGCTGATGATCTCCACGGTATCAATGCTGGTCGTCTTCGCGCTGGAGTACTCGCGCCGAAAACTTGCCGAATGAGGTTCCGCTGCTTGCCTGGAAGTATCCGGCAGCGCCCAGCACCATTGTTCCCGCCTCAGGTTGCAGTATTGTTAAGAGGCGGCGAAGTGTGGCGTCGAACCCTAAGATCATTCGCCCGCGCAACAACAAAAACGCAGCGCTGGACCTGGCCGCTTTGACTCGGCATGCTCAGTCCAGATCCATTCGGACACGGGGAACAACATGGCAGAGCAGAAGCAGCAGCGGCACATTGAAGAAGTGGCACCGGGTCTGGTGCGCCTCGTCGACGGCGATACCTACGTGTATCTTTCCACCAGCAGTGCGGACCTTCTGGCTGCCAAGTATTCATTGCCACGCGTGAGTGCTCAGCACAACGACGTCAAGGGACTGACCGCGCAGTAAAGCGCGTCACCCGCTTCGAAGCCTCAGGCTCCGATGGCGTGAATCTGGGCGTTGTTGACCGCGTAAACCACGCCGTCCGGTCCCATCGCGGTGGCCGTGTAGGCCTGGCCCAACCCACTGTTCATGACCACCGACTGGCTGAGCGTGTTGGTGGCGAAATCCCACTTGTATGTCCTGCCGTCTTCACTGTTGATGTACGCGGCGCGGGTTACCGGGTCTACCACAGCCGTATTCACGCACCATTCGCGGCGTCCGCCGAGCGTTCCCGGATCCACGGTCGGACCGACAATCGTGATGATTTCCTTCATTACGCTGGCTGCACCGCCGTAGGAATCCAGTTGCGTGGCATTTGGATCGAGCACCGCCATTCTGTTCAGACCGTCGCCGCTGCCCGCGAGATAGTAGTTGTTGTACTTGGTCAGCAGCAGATAGGTCGACGCGCCGGTGTACGAAGGCACCGCCGTCGATGGCACGATGGATGGCGTGTCGTCCCACCCAAAAGATCCCGGTGTCTTCAGCGTGGCGAGTGCGGCATCGAAATGCAGCAACCAGCCGCGGTTGTTGTGGCCTCCCGCCGCGAAATCCAGCACGCCAAAGTACACATCGCCGTCAGGACCAACGGTCGGTGACGAACTTGCGCTGTCGGAGACGCGCGCGACCTGGCCCTGCGGTGTGAACAGCGGCTGCCTGGCCTTGAATGCGAGCGTGGTGCTGTCCAGCGCCAGCAGATAGCCACTCTGCGGCGCGCTGTTGCCGACGGCGATGTTGACCACCACATACAGCGTCTGGCCATCTGGCGACAGGGCCGGGGCGCAGTTCAGCGCCGGTCCGGTCACATTGGCGTCCTGG
>JANPGU010000136.1:0-18727 GCA_031424095.1 Gammaproteobacteria bacterium | reverse complement strand
GTCAAGCTGGCTCTGGTCGCCGAGAATTCTCCCAGCCACAGCATCTGGCGGGATGCAGGAACGGGTACCGCGGTCAACGGCGCAGTACCACGCCCGACCAGCAGCTGTGAACAGCTCGTAGCCCGTGGCGACGGGGCGATCGAGAGCAGCCCATGCCGCACCGCATAGTGTTCACCGCCGGACTGCACCAGCAACACATCCCAGCAGAAGGGATTGCTGGGGTTGGGAGACAGCACGGTGTCGAGTGTCGTCATCCCGGGGAAATGCGCTTGCGCCAGTGCGTCGATGCGGTGCGCCGCCACCCGCGTGCCCGTAATGAATGCTGCCGCAATCACCAGCATCATGGCCGCGCTGACCAGTGCGGACGCGCGCGCGGAGCAGCGCCGACCCACCATCACCAGCAGTCCGCCCAGCAGTGGCACGCTCCACCACAGCAGCTCGAATCGATGCACCGCCAGCACTGCAATGCCGGCAATCAACAGGATCAGCCCCAGCACCACACGGGTGGCCGCACCTCGCATCACGAACAGCAGTGGCGCCGCAGCCAGCCAGTACAGCGGCTCGATGATGAATACCGCATCGCCATAGAACCAGCGGTTGTCCAAGGGCCAGAAGGGATGCACGCCGTAGGAGTTGAGCGCGTCCATGCCCAGATGCAGGAACACCCTGACCAAGGCCATGATCCCAAGCGTGAGCCGATCCTGGGCGCTCGCCGGCAGTGATCTGAGTCGCAGCCACAGCAGCACGCCGCCATACAGCAGCGCGGCGAGCAGCACACAACCCAGCAGGGTGTGTGTGTAGCCGCGGTGCTCCAGCAAATAGCCGAGCTGCTCGCCTGCACCAGCGGACATGCTCCACAGCAGGTCGATATCCGGCAGGTTGCCGCCCACCACGCCCATGCAAAGCAGAATGCCGCGCCGCGTCTCCTCCGGAAGCGCGCTGGTGTTCGCAGGCAGCGTGCGCACAGCCACCTCGCCCGCAACCAGCCCGATGAGCGAATGCGTCAGATTATCCATGCCGCAGATTCTGCTGGAGAGCCGGAGGTATTTTCACGTTCGTGCTGCGCCTGGCGCTAATATCATCTGGTCTATGCACAGGCCGTAAGAGCCACCGGACAGAACGATGGGGGATGAAAGAATGCGGATTGCGAAGAAGCTGGCCTGGGCAGCAGCAGCAGCCATGCTGACCTGTGTGGTTCTACCAGCGAGCGCCCAGAAGGTGGCCGATCCGGGCTTCAAGAGCTTCGGTCGCGGTGCACCGGGTACGGTCGATCTCCAGCAGCCTCCACCAGTTGCCAGAAACCCGGCACAGCCGCCGACGGATCCCGGCGTGCTGGCGTTCCTGCAACGCGACCTGTGGACGGTCGGACCCGTTGCGCAGCGGATCGGTGGTGGCGGTCCCGGCGGCGGTGCCGGCGGCCCCCCCGGAGTGCCTGGCCAGCCGCCTCTTCCCGGTCAATCCGGTGGCCCCAACTCTCCCGGCGTGACCCTTATCGCCTCTGCTGTGAATGGCGCTGCACCGCCCGGCGTCAAGCCATTGCCTGTGGACATCTTCACCACGAAGAATTTCTACGCGGACCGCAAGCTGTGGACTGATCCGCGCTACTACCGCTGCAACAGTGCGTATGGCCTGGAATCGCAGCGTGGTGCCAATGGCCCGGCGATGACCAACGATCCGCGCACGGCGCCGTGGGGCTTCTGCGAGCGCGACTATCCGCGTTCGTCGATGGTGAGCCCTTATGCGTTCAAGACCGCACAGGCTCATTACGAGGCCCTGCTCGCGGAAACGAAGTCACGCGGTGGCCCAACCATGCACACCTACGCCACGGTGCCTTCTGACTGGACCGGTCGATACGGCATTGATTTCCGCACCACCAGCGACTGGTACGGCAGCATGCGCATCAGCCAGATGTCGACGGTCATGTCGCTGCTGACGCCCGAGTATCAGAAGCGCATGGTGCAGGAGTTCTATCACACGGCCGTTACCAACGCGCCGCACTGGGCTTCGCAGTACTGCTGGCCGGAAGGCTTCATGCGCCGTTTCGATCCGGTGGCGCTGCAGCCGCAGATCAATCCGCATCTGTTCGTGGTGACGCCGCAGCTGGTGCAGATTTCCACTGGTGTGGCCCGTAATTTCATCACCGATATCTACATCGATCGCAGCTTCCGCATGGATGGCGCGGTGCCGCGCCTGGGGCCCGATGTGCCGCGCTGGTATGGCGAGACAGTGGGCTTCTGGGACAAGGATGTGCTGATCACCTGGACGTCGAATATCCAGGGCTGGATGGTGCACGGCAAGTTCGAGTTCTCGAGCAAGATGCAGACCGTCGAGATCTACTCGCCGGTGCGCGATGCGCAGGGCAAGCTCACCGCCATCAATCATGAATCCGTGTTCTACGATCCGGAGGCGCTGGTGCAGCCCATGCGCATCGTCCGCAACCTGAACCGGATCGGCGGCGTGGAAGAGGGCAATCCCTATGCCTTCATCGAATGCGTGCCGAATATCCTGCCGTTGCAGGGGAAAGGCACGCCCGTTCACCCGGGCGAGATCGTGCAATACGAAATCCCCGACATCTACGGCCGCCCATGGGCCGCGATGTGGGAAAAGTATTTCGAGAAGGGCATGGTCGATCCGGAAAAGAAGAACGACGACGACATGTTCAACTTCGAAACGCCAGCCAAGAAGCCCTGAGCCGCAACCGCGTGCGCCAGGCGCTGTGGAATGCGATTGCGCTGGCCGCGCTGGCGGCGCCGTCTGCCGCACCAGCGCAATGGCTGGGCTATCCCACGCCGGGGATTCCCCGCCTGGCCAGCGGTGCGCCGAACCTGGCGGCGCCCGCGCCGCGCACGCGCGCAGGCAAGCCTGACTTTTCGGGCATGTGGTTTGCCAACGTGCCTGCGAAGGATGCGTGCAAGGGCGAGGACTGTATCCAGGAAGAGCGCATGGCGCGCGAGCAGATCAATCTTGGCATCAAGCTTGCCGGTGGGTTGCCCTACAGCGAATGGTCCAAAGCGCAGATGGTGCAGCGGCGGCTGAACAAGGGGCGCGAAGACCCCCACACCTACTGCAAGCCCCCCAACTTTCCGCGTGCGTGGACGCTGCCGCAGTACATCAAGCTGGTGCAGACGCCGGGCCTGATGGTGATGCTGCATGAATTCAATGCGGCCTATCGGGAAGTGTTCATGGATGGCAGGCCGCTGCCGGAAAATCCGAACCCGACGTGGAACGGCTATTCCACCGCGCATTGGGAAGGCGACACGCTGGTCATCAGGACCAATGGCATCCGCGACGACATGTGGCTCGACATCCAGGGCAGTCCCGTCACGGAATCCGCGCTGGTGACGGAGCGCCTGAAGCGCACCAGCTTCGGCATCATGCAGGTGGAGATCGCCGTGAATGATCCCAGGGCTTACACAAAGCCCTGGTCGGTAACGATCGAGATGGCACTGCAGGCCGACACCGCCATGCTGGAAGAGATCTGCCTTGACGATGAGCAGGACGTGAAGCTCTACCAATAGCCCGAGGTTGCAAGGAATGTCCGAGCGTCTGAATCGCCTGATTGCCGCAGCCGGGACCAGCCTGTTGCTGGTCGCCGCTGTCGAAGCACATCACTCACAATCGGAGTTCGACATCAAAGCCAATGTGGATGCTGAAGGCAAGGTCACCAGGCTTGAATGGAAGAGCCCGCATGCCCGGCTCTACGTTGATGTGATCAACGAGAAAGGGGAGGCGGTGAACTGGAATTTCGAACTGCCCAGTCCGAATACGCTGATGCGCCGCGGCTGGAAGCGCGATTCGCTCAAGCCTGGTGATCAGGTGAAGGTCAACGGCGTGCGCGCCCGCAATTTCCCCACCATCGGTTACGCGCGATCCATCAAGCAGGCGAATGGTGAAGCCTTGTTTACCGGCGTTACGCAGATCCAGCAGCCGGAACCGGTAGCTGCCAGACCCCAGTAGGCGGCGGCGGCTTTCAGGGTTTCAGGAAGGCCGCGATGTCGCGGCTCTCGCAGGACTGCAGACGGGCGAGTTCGGCGCCCGCATCCTTCGAACTGCGGAGGTAAAGCAGACGGCGTGCAAGTTGGCTGACGATGGCGCGTGGCGCGCCGGTTTCAGGCCGCCAGCGTGTAGCCTGGCCGGCAAGGTCGTCGAGGGGCAGCGCCAGATCGGCGTTGTATCCCCCAAGCAGATTGCGCACGGTGCGTGCTTCGGCGGGTGCTGCGCCTGCCGCCAACGCCCGGATTTCGCCCACCGTCAGGCTGCGCGGCAGCGCCTCGGGGTGGGTGTCGAACCATGCGTCGGCCAGTGCATCGATGCTGGTGTAGGTGACGTTGCGTGGATCGCCTTCGGTGCTTGCGTACCAATGCGCTTCGGCGAACGAGATGGCATCGTTGCCATCCGCATCCGCACTCTTGCGCGCGGCGAGGCTGCCGAAAAACATGTGCAGATAGTCGCGGCTCTGCGCGACTTCGGCGGCATCGGCCTGGCAGCCGGTGGCGATGATGTCCGGGCGCGCTCCGAAGAATCCGCAGCTCATGGCGCGCGCCATGACACCACCGAAGCAGTTGCCGCTCACCAGCACGTCATCGCCACCGCCGTGCTCGTGCAGCGAGCGCAGCGTGTCGGGCGAGAGCGCGGCGGGGCTGCCCCACATGCCCGCGCCATCCGGATTGCCGTGTCCGATCAGCACCAGAAGATTGCGGCTGCCGGGCCGCGCGCGGATCGACTGGAATATCCGTGCGGCTGCCTCCGGGGTGAACGGGCTTGCACCTGTGACGTTGCGCTGCACGAGTTCGATGCGCCCGCCACGCACTTCCAGTGCATTGGCCGCGTGGGCGTTGTCGCCACCGTAAAAGATGCGCAGCTGTGAGGAGTCGAATGCCAGCGACTGCGCGAGTACATCGCGGATTTCCTCGATCCGCAGGGCGTTGAAGATCTCGTTGTCTGCTGCACCGGATGCAGTGGACATCAGGAATACATTCGCAGGGCTGAGCGGTGTGGGGAGCGTCCGCGGGTTGGCAGCAATCCATGCCGCGCCCTTGCGGGTGGAGTGCAGCGACGGATCCAGCGCCAGGCGATAGAACCAGTGCAGATTCCACGCGCGGAGGAAGAGGTCGCCGGCATAGTCGGCGCGCGCGCTGCGTACGGCGAACAGGTCGCTGCCGGCATTCGGCATGTTCAGTTCCAGCGGAAAGCGGGCGTTGCGCAGGTCGGCCGAGTCTGCGATGTCTCCCCCCGAGACGATGACGCCGTCGCGCTTGAGCAGCACCTGTGCTGACCTTGCTGCCACGCGCTGCCGCCAGAGAGACTCATCGAACCAGGGCAGTGCCCGCAATTCGGCCCATTCCTGTGCGGACAGTTCGGCAGAGGCGCGACGCTGGATCGGCGCCGTGACCTGGCCGCCCGCGCCGTCTTCCAGCACGGCCCGCTGCAACTGCGAACTGCGTTTGAGCAGCTCTTCGACATAGGAGCAGGTATCGCAGCCGCGCGGCTTGAGCAGCACGACCTGCCAGTCGGCGGCTTGAGCCGTCCCCAGCGAGGCGGTAAGCAGCAGGAAGATTAAGGAGACTCGCGTTTTCATTTTTATCGAATGTACTATTCCCGTTGGTCCTTTTCCAAGCCAACAAAAACGGGGCGTCATCATGATCCGCAGGACAATGGGCATGTATCTGGTCGTTGCTGCGCCTTCCGCCTACACCGCGCCTGCGGCGCGCTGATCCCATGATCTTCGTTTCAGGAGCCAATGGGCACTTCGGCGGCAGCGTAATCCGCAACATCATCGCGGCGGGACGCGCGCGCGATCTTGCAGTCGGCACGCGCAATGTGGACTCTGATTTCGTCCGTGAACTGAAGGATCAGGGTGTCACGGTCAGGGAGGCGGATTTCCGTCAGCCTCACCAGATGCGACGCGCGCTGGAAGGTGTGACGAAGGCGCTGTTCATCCCTACTTACGATGCCAACTCGGAGCGGCTGCAGCAGAACCTGAACGCAGTGGCCGCCGCCACGGCGGCCGGTGTGCAGCATGTGGTATACGCGAGTTTCCTGCGGGCGGAGCTGCCACTCGTGGAGCACAGCCGCCTGGTGCATTTCCCGACGGAACAGGCCATCCGCGCGTCGGGTCTGGGTTACACGCTGCTGCGTCATGCGTTGTACGCCGAGATCCTTGTGGGCGATCTGCAGGCCACGCTGGCCTCAGGGATGTTGCAGAGGCCAAACGGGAAATCGCGTTGCGCCTATATCGCACGCGAAGATCTGGGCTTTTCCGCGGCACAGGTGCTGTTGCGCGACGCCGGGGTCAATCGTGTTTACACGGAGACGATGGAGCAGACTTACACGGGACAGGAAGTTGCCTCCCTGATGACGGAAATTTTCGGCAAACCGGTGCGCTTCCAGCCGGTGCCTGCGGCCGAGTGGCCGCGCTACATGACGGAGAATTGGGGCGTTCCGCCGGAAATTTCAAAGAGCACGGTCGGCACCATGCAGGCGGTCGAGGCGGGTGAGTTCGACGTGGTGAGTCCGGACTACCGCGAGATCGCCGGGCGACCCGCGCGCACGATGCGGCAATTCCTGGAGGGGGTCCGCAGCGCCAATTCGAAGTAGGCGCTGCGAATCACCACTGCGGAGACTCTCTCAGGGTGTCGCCTTGCGAAATACCACCAGGTGTTGCCAGGGCAGGCGCCTGCCGGTGCGTTCCCAGACCAGCGCCTGCCTGCCTGCTTCGAGCCGAACCTGCTTCTCCGTCATCTTGTGCAGCGTCTTTATCGGCACGCCTGCATCCTCACCGCGGTATTCCACGAAGGCCACGCGGCCACCGGGCTTCAATGACCGTACGATGCTGGCGAGCACTTCGTACGGATATTCCAGCTCGTGGTAGACATCCACCATGATGGCCAGGTCCACGCTGCCTGCAGGAAGATGGGTGTCATTGGCAGCGCCACGCACGGGCTGGATGTTCGCGTAGCGCGGGTCTTCTGCCGCCTTCGCGAGCAGTGCCAGCATTTCCGGCTGGATATCGACGGCAAGGATGTGCCCACCCGGTGCAACCAGCGGCGCCATGCGGCGACTTAGATAGCCGCTGCCGGCGCCCACGTCCGCGATGACCATGCCGGGCTTCAGTTGCAGCTCGTCGATGAGCACCGAGGTGCGCTCCTCCTTTTCCCGCTCCTCGCGCTCGAGCCAGGAGGCCGCCTGCCATCCCATGACATGCGCGATCTCGCGACCCAGGTAGCGTTTGCCGATGCCATCGGCAGAAGCGGTTCCCTGGGTGTAACCGGTGGGAGGGGGTGTGGCTGCAAGTCCGCTGACGGCAAGCAGCAGGCCGGCAAAACAGGCGATGATTGAGGCGGGTCGCTGGTTCATGCGACCGATGCTAACGGAAGGAGAGCCCCCGTGTCTGAACAGCCACCCCCCGCCTATGTACCGCCCAGAGTCTGGCAGTGGAACAAGCCCAATGGCGGCACCTTTGCCAGCACCAATCGTCCGGTTGCCGGCTTCACGCACGAAAAGGAGCTGCCGGTCGGCCGGCATCCCCTGCAGCTTTACTCGCTGGCCACGCCGAACGGCGTGAAGGTGACCGTCCTGCTGGAGGAACTGCTGGCAAGTGGTCACGCCGGCGCCGAATACGACGCCTGGCTGATCCGCATCAACGACGGCGACCAGTTTGGCAGCGGCTTTGTCGGCGTGAATCCGAATTCGAAGATCCCGGCGCTGATGGACCGCAGCGGTCCCACGCCGATCCGCGTGTTCGAGTCCGGTGCCATCCTGCTGCATCTGGCCGAGAAATTCGGTGCCTTCCTGCCGCGCGATGCAGCGGGCCGTGCCGAATGCCTGTCCTGGCTGTTCTGGCAGGTGGGTAGTGCGCCATATTTGGGTGGTGGCTTCGGGCACTTCTATGTGTACGCGCCGATCAAGATCGAATACGCCATCGACCGCTTTGCGATGGAGACCAAGCGCCAGCTCGACGTGCTCGACAAGCACCTCGCCGTGCATCCGTATCTGGCGGGCAGTGAATACACCATTGCCGACATGGCAGTCTGGCCCTGGTATGGCACGCTGACACAAGGCACGGTTTATGGGGCGGCGGATTTCCTGCAGGTGCAGGAATACACGCATGTGCGTCGCTGGGCCGACACCATTGGCGCGCGCCCTGCGGTACAGCGCGGACGCATGGTCAACCGATCCTTCGGGGATCCCGCCGAGCAGCTGCACGAACGGCACGATGCCAGTGACTTCCTGACGAAGACTCAGGACAAGCAAGGGTAATTGCGCGCCAGACATCATTGCTGGAACAGACGCTGGATGCCGCTTTGGATACGAAATAACAAGTTGGGAGGAATCGCATGCACAAGATTCAAGAAGCTCTGATCGCCTTTTCCTGTGTTGTCGCTGGTGTTACGGCTGTGGCCGCACCCGCAACTTCCCAGGCAATCGTGCAGACGGACAAGGGTCTGACACTGCAGACCGTGACGACGCCGAAGCCCGCTGCGGGCCAGGTGTTGATCAAGGTCTACGCTGCCGGCGTGAACCCGGTGGACTGGAAACGTCAGGCGCAGATCCCGGGTTTCGATGTTGCGGGTGTTATAGATAGCGTCGGTGCGGGCGTCACGGCGTTCAAGCCCGGCGAGGCCGTGCTGGCACGCGCCGCTGGCGGTTACGCCGAATACGCCGTCGCCCCCGTGGAAGAGGCGATTGCGAAGCCGAAAAGCTTTACCTTTGAGCAGGCCGCGGGTGTGCCGATTGCAGGCATCGCGGGGTACCGCGCAGCAGAGGAGGCAAAGCTGCAGCCTGGCCAGCGCGTCGCGATCATCGGTGCGGCGGGCGGCAGCGGTGAAGCGGCGGTGCAGGTCGCGAAGTCGCATGGCGTGAAGATCGTGGCGATTGGCCACTCCTCGCAGCAGGCATTCCTGAAATCGCTGGGTGTGGATGAGTTTGTCGCCTTCGACAAGGAAGACGTTGCCGCAAAGGTTCGCAACGTCGATGCCGCCATCAACCTCGTGGAGGGTCAGGCCAATGCGGCGCTGGGTTATGTGAGGAAAGGCGGGCATTTCACTTCGATTGCCGGCGCACCCAGTGCCGAGAAGGCAGCCGCAGCGGGTGTTGCCATCGTCGTGATCGCCGGCGGCACCTACAACGGCATCAGCACCGCCGATGCGCTGCGTGGTCTGGTGAGTCTGGCGGACAAGGGTCAGTACAAGGTCACCGTGTCGACGACGCTGCCGCTGGCCGAAGCGGCCAAGGCGCAGGAGCAGGGACGCACCGGACAGACGATTGGCAAGACCGTGCTGGTGGTGGACAAGGCAAGCTCGAAATTGAAGTAATTCCGGCTGCCCTGCTGGCCTGAATGGCTCGCACTTGTCGCGCGATTGGCGCGACAATCTGTCTGCCCATTCATTTTCAGCAGGAGCCCGCCCATGGCGATGGACGTCGTCGACTACGAAATCTTCGGCAACGAGATGCAATACGTGGAGGTCGAGCTCGATCCGGGCGAGGCCGCCATTGGTGAAGCCGGCGCCATGATGATGATGCACGATGGCATCCAGATGGACACCATCTTCGGCGACGGCTCGGCGCAGCAGGGCGGGTTGTTCGGCAAGCTGCTCGGCGCTGGCAAGCGCCTGGTCACTGGTGAATCACTGTTTACGACAATCTTCCACAACGAAGGCACGCGCAAGGCGCGCGTGGCTTTCGCCGCCCCTTACCCTGGCAAGATTGTTCCCATCGACCTGCGCAGCATCGGCGGCACGCTGATCTGTCAGAAGGATTCCTTCCTCTGCGCGGCGCGTGGTGTTTCGCTCGGCATTGCCTTCAATCGCAAGCTTGGCGTGGGGCTATTCGGCGGTGAAGGCTTCATCATGCAGAAGCTGGATGGCGATGGTCTCGCCTTCATTCATGCGGGCGGCACGCTGGCCGTCAAGGATCTGGTTCCGGGCGAAGTGCTGCGCGTTGATACCGGCTGCATCGTTGCGTTCCAGCCCAGCGTGGATTTCGACATCCAGTATGTGGGCAAGCTCAAGAGCGCATTATTCGGTGGCGAAGGTCTGTTCTTCGCCACGCTGCGTGGTCCGGGTCGCGTGTGGTTGCAGTCACTGCCGCTGTCGCGACTGGCCAATCGCATCGTGATGGCCGCGCCGGCTGCAGGCGGCAGCCGGCGTGATGAAGGTTCGCTGCTGGGTGGGCTCGGTGGCCTGCTGGACGGCGACAACAATTAACCTGGCATGCCACTGACCAATGCGCGGCTGTTCGGGCCTGGCTTGCCACTCGCCGGAGAGGCCTGCACGTGGCAGCGTGACAGTGGCGTGATCAGCTGGCCCACGGGTAGTACGCACCTGCCTTCCACGGCAGGCGCGGTGCGCATCGCAGGCTTCGATCTGCTGGGTGTAGAGCTGACATGGCCTGACACGCGAGCGGGTGCGAAGGCGACCTGGGCATTGCAGGTACTGTCTGCTGAAGAGGCTGCGCAGGTGCGCGCGGCTCCGCCTTCCGGCTGGCAGGCGGAGTTTTCTAGACTTCAATCTTCCCGCCACGCGCGCCGGGGCAGGCAGGTTCTCGGATGGTCGGCGCTGCTGCTGTTTCTGGCTGCGCCCCTGCTGTTGCTGCTGGGGTTTTTCGTGCTGGCCGATGATGTCGCCGGTTGGGCAGCGGGCAAGGTGCCGATCGCGCAGGAAGTGGCATTGGGCGACGCCAGCTTTGCCGTCATGAAGAAACAACTGCAGCTGCGCGATGCATCGCCTGCAGCAGCGATGCTGCGCGCGCTCGGTGCCCGACTCACCAGCGGCTCACGCTATACCTATCGATTCCACCTGGTGCAGGACAAGGCCATCAACGCCTTTGCCATGCCCGGCGGCATTGTGGTCGTGCACAGCGGCCTGCTTGCAGCCACGCGCAGCCCCGAGGAACTGGCCGGTGTGCTCGCGCATGAGGTTCAGCATGTCGAGCTGCGTCACAGTCTGCGTTCGCTGATCAAGCAGATGGGTCTGTCAGCGGTTTGGGCGCTGGTGAGCGGCGATCTCGCGGCTGCGGCGGGCGGCAAGGCTGCACAGCAGATGATGAGCCTGAAGTTCTCGCGCGATGCGGAGCGCGAGGCTGACGCGGCGGGCTTCGAGGCCCTGTTGCACGCCGCAATCAACCCGGCCGGGATGCCTGCTTTCTTCGCCACGCTGGACAAAACCGGCGCCGCGCCGCCGGAGCTCTTGTCCACCCATCCTGCATCGGATGCGCGCCGCAGGGCGCTCGCACTGCGCCTCGAGCAGCTGGGTTCGCGAAGTTTTGTCCCGCTGCCTTACCAGCCCTGGCCGCCAGCGCTCTGATCGCGCACGCTGTTCAGCGCGTGCTGATCTGTGCGGGGTAGCGGGTCGGGATGATGGCCACCTGAATCAATGTCCTCGCGCCCAGTCTGGCACGGGAGCTGGGCGAATCGATCTTCACATAGAAAGTGCGTGCTTCACCACGCGCAGCGTCCGGCAGCAGGGGCACCAGCAGTTCAGTGCCCCTCGCGCCGCTCGGTATGATTGCCTCGCGAGCCGAAATGCGTCGAAAGTCACGATCCGGCAATGCGGAACCGTTCTCGGTCCACCATTGAAAGGCCACCCTGTTATTCAGGTCGCCGCGCCGGCGCACCCAGATGCGGGCAACCGGAGCCGTGGTTTTCACCCAGGTCACGCTGGCAGGCAGATCGATGCTCGGCCTGCCAGGGGCTGTCGGGGGAGGGACGTTGGGGCGTTGCGCTGAGCGCACCGACTGCGCTCGAATGGTGGCCTTCTCCGCTGGCGCAGCTGCGGTGGCAGGCGGAACCACCGCAGCAACCACAGCCGGAACCACAGCCGGAACCGCAGCCGGCACCGCAGCCGGCACCGACATGATCGGGACAGAACGCGTGCCGTAGGGCACCTGGCGTGTCTCGGTTGGAAAGAAATGAGCCACTGACGCCAGCGCTGCTGTAACCAGGCCGGCCGCGATCCATGCCATTGAGCCCGTGCGTTTGGTCGGTGTGGCGCCATCGCGCTGTGACGCAAGCGCAGGACTCGCCGCGCGCAAGTTTCCACCAGCAAAGACAGTGAGCACATTGCCATGGGCACCGTCCTTGCCGGTGAGCGTGTCGCGCAGTACTCGCCACTGTTCCCGGGTAATGCCGGGAGGGGCGAGCAGGCGCGAGTTGCGGTCCAATGCGCGTTCCGGTGATCTTGTGCGTGTCAGCAACTCGTAGGCGAACCACGCAAAAGCCAGCCGATCCGCGGCAGGTTGGGCCGGGTGAAGCGCCTGCAGCTGGAAATTCTGCAGGAATGCATCGCCGACGGGAGTGATGGTCACGTTCATTGCGCCGACAGCGCCATGGGTGACGCCCTGCGAGTGCGCATAGGACAGAGCGCTGGCCACTGCGCGCACCGTAGTGCGGACGAGCGTGACATCGATCGCCGTGCCCGCTTTGCGCGCGAGCAGATCGGGAAGCGCGGTGCCATTGACCAGTTCCATCACGAGGAGCAGCGCGCCGCCGTGCTCTTCCACGTCCAGGAGTCGCACGATCGCCGGGTGCGACAGTTGCTGCAGCTTGCCCAGGCGCGGCAGCAGATCCGGTGCACGCGACCCCGTCTCGTCCAGCAACTGTATGGCCACACGGGTCCGGATGCCCGTCAGCATGACCTTCGGCTCATCCAGCGCTTCGATCAGCGTGCCCGTGGCGTCACGGCGCAGGATGTCGACTACGCGGTATCGTCCGCACAGCTGATCGCCCATGCGCACCTGGCCGGGCAGTGCAGTGTGGCTGGTGGCGGGCAGGGGCGACGCGGCAGCCACGGCAGCCGTTGGTGCAGATCGAGCTGGCAGAACAGTGGGCGCTGTTGCGGCCTGCACGGCTTGTTCGGTCGGCTCTGTGGGAGGCGCACCTGCAAAGGACGAGACGGAGTGCTGTTGCAGCTTCGACTTCACGGTGATGAAGACGTCGTAGCTTAGCTTCTCGCGTCGGAAATGCTGATCTAGCAGCGCGAGTGCTTCCCAGCCCACTTCCGCATCTTCGCGCTCGAGACGGATGATCTCGGCGATGAACTCGTCTGGCGTGCACTCCTGTGCCGCCAGGGCGTCGACCCAGTTGGCTGCATCGGCGTCTGCAGCAATGCGTAATACGTGCGGAGTATCAGCAGACGGAACATTCATGTGTCCATGATTGCGCAGCGGAGGTGCGCATTATCCGGCTTCTGTGTAGGTCAAGGCGCCGATGCGCAGTGCGCATCGTCCTACCCTGTGCTGATCCGCCGCCAGTCCCTGACTACTTGCCCGAACGGGCAGGGCCGTGCGTCAGCGTGGCAATGCCGTATACCGAACCTCTGCCCACGACGAATAGCACGCCCTTGTTCGGCCCCGAGAAGGCGAGGTTCTGGGGCGTCTTCGGCATCGTGATGACGCCAAGCGGCTTGCCGTCTTCTGCGAATACCTGCACTCCCAGTGTCGTGGCCGCATACAGCCGGCCTTTTTCATCCACGGCCAGGCCATCGGCGCCGCTGGTCGGCGTGTTGCCGTTGGCCGGGGGTGTTACCGCAAGCTTCGCGAAATCGCTGCGCTTCTTTACCTCACCACCGCGGCTCAGCTTGTACGCATAGATCCATTCGCCGCTGGTGTTGGCGACATACAGGGTCCGCTCATCGGGACTCAGTGCCACGCCATTGGGACGCGCGATGTCGCTGGCGATGCGGATGAGCTTGCCCTTCGCCGTCAGCTGATACAGTGCTGACGGGATGACCGGTGGCGCGGTTGCCGTGAGCGGCACGGTATCGGTGAAATAGATGTTGCCGCGTTTGTCCGCGACCAGATCATTGGGACGGTTGAAGGGGGTGCCGTTGTAGTTGCCGACCAGCACGCGGGGCGCTTCACCCGGCTTGATGACTGCGATGGCCAGGGTCACGTTGAGCGTTGCGACAATCTCGCCGGCCACGTTGCGTGTCAGGGCGTTCGCCCCGACCGGGGCTTCGTACCAGACTGACACAGTGCCATCCGGTGCGACGCGATGCACCTTGCCGGCCGGGGAGTTGGTGAACAGCAGGCCACCGTCCAGCTGCGGCAAAGGTCCTTCGACTCCTTCGAAGCCCTCTTTGACCAGCACGATGGGCGTGCCGCCCCCGATCACATCCACGATCGCTGTCGTTACGTCGGCTGCAGCGGCGCTCCAGCATGCAAGCGAGGCAAGCGCCAGCGGAATGAGGCGTGTCGGAATGAAACCGGATTTCCCTGGCGAGCTCATTCCTACGGTCCCGTCGGAGGCATCAGGTAACCATGCTTTGTCATCTGCATCTCCGGCATCAGCTCGCAGGGTGCACAGTCCGGCCAGTAGAACTCAGGCAGGCGACCGCTCACCGGATTGCGGTAGTTGAACCACATCGGCAGGATCCCCGGCCATTCGATCGTTTCCCCAGTGCCGCCGCGAAAGCCTTCAGCGCGCTTACCCATTTTCGTGAGGAGAAGGTCAGGTGGCAAGCGCGTGACCAGCGGGCTGGCGGCAGGACGCGGTGCGTCCGCTGCACGGGGCTTGACGCCCGACCAGCCACCCTCCCAGCCTGCCTGCGTGAAGTAAGGCTCATCGATCTCCAGCGCCCACAGCCGCCAGATGCCACGCTCGATCACCGCCTGGTCGTTGGGATACATGCCTGAAAACAGCCCCGCGGGCGATGGCGCGCCGTCACGCGCCTTGCCGGTGCGCGGCTGGAACAGGCGCGTTCTCAGGTTGGTGGAACGGCCGTCGGCCGCGACATTCACCACCAGCTGCACACGCCAGTGGTAGGAGATGCCCGCGCGTGCCGGCGCCGCATTGCCATACATGGCGGTTGCCGCGGCAGTGATGCGGTCCTTGCCGAAGTAGTAGCCGGCGAACGGTGATTGCTTGTTGCCCCTTTCGGCGAAGATGCCGCCCATGTTCGGCCACTGGAAGTCGTCGATGTAGTAGCCATAGGCGGAGGACACATTCTCGGTGCCATCCCAGGCCATCGAGCGCGCGAGCTTGCCGCGCGCATCGTTGAGCCGGGACGTTTCGGTGCCTGCTGCTGCGGCGGACTTGTCCGCAGCAATGGCAACTGTCAGCGGCCGAGCTGCCAGCAGTTTGAATCCTTTCGTCGCGACCGCCTTGCCAGTGGCCGGGTTGGCCGCAAGGAAGGCTGGCAATGCATCGTTCGCAAACTTGAGCTTGCCGCCATCGCCCCAGCCCTGCGCGTAGTCGGCATGCAGCACGGGAAAGCGCCGCAGCTCCCTGAACTTCCACAGGCCGTCTTCCTTCACGAAGCGGTTGCGGAACACGGCGAATTCCCAGTGCTGCGTGCCCTTGGCGGCGTCGCCGATCAGGCCGAGCTCGAGGCCGCGACTGTAAGCCTCGCGGCCACCGGGCAGCACCTGCACCAGCGTGTCGAAGATGGGATGGTCGTTGAGCTGCCCCTGCTGCAGTCCCGCCGCCCCCATGCGCTCGATGTACTGCCGTACGCCACGCTGACCCTTGAAGCTGCCGGCGCCGGTTTCCTCGACCACGGAATCTGCTGCAAACAGATCGACCACGTCGTCCCACATCCTGCGGTCGACGTAGTAGCCGTAGGAATGCTGCAGATTGCGCACGTCGTCTTCGTCGTTCAGACGGTCGATGGTGGCGGTCAATGCCGCGAGTGAAGTCTTGCCGGCAGGCGCGGCGCCGACGGGCGGTGGCAAGGGCACGCCTGATTCATCCAGTGTGAAGTGATAGGGCACCAGCGGCAGATCGGCATTGCCGATATTCGACCAGCCCTTCTCGTAGTTGCCGGAATAGTGCGGATAGTAATGCGCCACTGAAATCTTCCAGCGCTGGCCATCGCGCACGTATTCGTTTTCGTAGATGCCGCCTTCGATCAGCGACGTGCCCTTGCCGTCGCCGATCAATGCAAGACTCATCCAGCGCGACCTGGCCGACATTCCGTCTGCCGACAAGTTGGTCAGCGGCTCGTCTATCAATTCCATGTACAACGCGCCTGGTGCCAGGCCGCGCCTGCCGCCACCGCGGTTCAGCAGCCAGGCCGCCACGGCCTTGCGCCCGTTCAATGTCCCGGTGCCGCGGATGAAGCGTGCATCGTCGGTGAACACGCTGGCGGCTTCATCCCACAGGCCGGCCTGCAGGTAGTGCGCGTAGCTGCGCTGCAGATCCTTCACCTGACGCAGCGATGTCAGCCGATCGACGTCACGGGCGAGGGTGTCGACGTCGTCGGCCGCCTGCGCGGCGCAGGACAGGCCCAGGATGAGTGCCAGCAGCACACCGGCTGCACGGATCTGCTTGGACATGGTCTGATCTCCCCCCGGGGATTGCGGTTGAACTAGGAGGTGTGGCGGTCGAAGGCCACGAGCGTCACGCAGGACAGCACCATCGGCAGTGCGATCACGTAAAACACCGAGCTTGGACTCATGCTCGCGTCGAGCATCAGGCCTGCGACCATCGGGCTCGTGATGTTGCCGATGCGTCCGAAGGCGATCGCCGCGCCGATGCCGGTGGACCGGATGCGCGTGGGGTAGAACTGCACGGTCGGCGGATACAGCATGAAGAAGGCGCCGGAGACGAATACGCCACACAGTGCCGCAGCGGCCATGTTGACCGCATAGCCCATCGGCAGCACCAGTCCGATGACGAAGCAGCTGCCCACGGCGGCCATGATCGAGACCAGCAGCACGCGCGTGTTGCGCCAGCGGCGAGCGAACAGCGGCAATACGAGGCCGCCCAACATAGCGCCGGCCGAGTACATGCCGGTGGCATCGACGCCAACATCGGAAGGCTTGCTGGTGTGCGAGTAGGTGAGCGTCAGCGAATTGGTGAAGAAACTCACTGCGAAGCACACGCCGATGAATGTTGCCCACAGCAGCGCCGTGCCCGTGGTCCGACCTTCGGTGAACAGGTCGCGCCAGCGATTGCGGGGGCCGCTCTTTTCCAGGAATCGCGGCGATTCCGGCAGCGACAGCATCAGCAGCACGGTGACCGCAGCACAACCGCCGGCTACATAGAGCACGGGTGTCTGCCAGGGTCCCGACATCATCGGCAAGCGAACCAGTACTGCCGCCAGCAGGCCGCCGCCGGCCTGGCCCAGGAATACCATTGCCACCACATTGCCGCGCACGCGTTCCGGCAGCGATTCGGAAACCAATGCAACGGCGGCCGGAATCACGCCGCCGAAGGCAATGCCGCTGATCAGTCGCGCCACCAGCAGTTGCGGGACATTGGTGCACAATGTGGTGACGAAGGTCGCCGCCGTCATCAGCAGCATGGCCGAGAGCAGCGCATCGCGCCGGCCTATGCGGTCGGCCAGCCAGCCGATACCCAGGCCGCCCAGAATCAGGCCAACCGGCCCCAACGCGAGGATGATGCTGAAGGTGCCGGCGGTCACGTTCCAGGCATCACGGAATCGCGGCGCCAGCACCGGGATCAGCGTGAGATCGATGCCTTCGATCAGCGTCACCAACGCGCACAACGCCACGACGCGGATCTGGGCGGGTCCGATGGTGTCACTGTTCATCATTGTTGTATTCGACACGGTGGCGACGAAGTTA
The DNA here is from genome assembly GCA_031424095.1 of Gammaproteobacteria bacterium. Taxonomy (GTDB): domain Bacteria; phylum Pseudomonadota; class Gammaproteobacteria; order Steroidobacterales; family Steroidobacteraceae; genus ZC4RG30. Next base: position 1,201 of record JANPGU010000136.1, on the reverse strand, counting down.
TGCACGCGATCATGCCGTGACTTGCCTCAGGCGGCACAGTCACTTGAGCAACTTGCCAAACGCGGCGGGGCACCGGAATCTGCATTCTGGACCTGGCAACCGCCCTGGAGGGCAGTGATGACCGATGCGTTGTTCGACATCCGCGGTCCACGGCAGCTCGCGGCCCAGCTCGCCGAGCACGAGCTACAGCTGCACATCCTGATCACCAACGCGGGCGCGAACGAAACCGGTTCCATAGATTCCGTGTCGGTGGCGGACTGGGACAAGGTGCTGAACGTGAACCTGCGTGCGGGTTTCTTCCTGATCCAGCAGCTGCTGCCGCAATAGCGCGCGGCGGGCACAATGCAGGATCCGGCGCGCATCATCAGCATCGGATCGATTGGCGGACTGCATGTTCCCAACTGGGATGCCTTGCCTTACGGTGCATCGAAGGCGGCGCTGCATCACCTGACACGCGCGCTGGCGAAGCGCCTGGGTCGCGATCAGATCACTGCCAACGCGATCGCGCCAGGTCCGTTTCCTTCCCGGCTGACCGACCGCGTACGACAATCGATACGTCATCGATTCGGCGCGGCGCTACCCCGACCACCTGGGCACGGCTTATGGCTTCACGCAGGTGGAGCTCGGTTGGGCAAGAGAGGCGGGCATCGCAGCTTCGCTGCTGCCCCCGCCACCAGACTTCGGGGTCGCGCAGAGGGTCCTCGATATAGCGGATCACGTCATTGCGCCGCCGCCATGCGGCCGGCCGTCGGAAATGCCAAGGTGCTGAGCCTCTCCATCGCCCCCTCCTGAACGACTTGCGTCAAGCGGCCGCTGCACAGTGAAGCGCGCAAATCTGCGCAGGAACGCCAGTGTTGGCAGGAACGGAGCAGTCGCTTGACCGCCGCGGTCAGTACACGTCGCGCCGGTAGCGCCCCGAGACGGTGAGCTGGTCGAGCTGCTCGCGCCCCAGGATTTGCTCAAGCACCGCGTCTACCTCCGAGGCCATTCCTTTCAGGCTGCCGCAAACATAGAGCGCGGCACCGGCCTCGATCCAGGCACGGATCTCGTCTCGACACGCGGCGAGCCGGTGCTGCACGTAGCGGCGCTGTGACTGGTCGCGGGAATAGACGAGGTCGAGGTGGGTCAGTACGCCGTTGCGCTGCCAGCGTTCCAGATCGGAAGAGTAGAACGCGTCGTGCTGCGCGCTGCGCTCGCCGAA
>JANPGU010000135.1:0-7076 GCA_031424095.1 Gammaproteobacteria bacterium | reverse complement strand
CGCGCTGCAGATCGCGCGCACGCTGGGCGGAAAGGCCGGCAAGGCAGTGCTCGCCAGCACCCGCCAGACACTCATTGAGCAGCATGACCACTGAGCCGGCCATTCCCGCTCCCTTCAAGCAGCACCCAGGAATCAGCAAGCATGAAACTCTCCGATGCAACCGTCCTCATCACCGGCGCCAACCGTGGCATCGGCCTCGCCTTTGCCAAGGCTGCCCTTGAACGTGGCGCCCGCAAGGTCTATGCCGGGGCCCGCAACCCGGACAGCGTGAAACTTCCCGGCGTCACGCCGCTGCGCCTCGATGTCACCTCGGCGGCTGATGTCGCTGCAGCCGTGCAGAGTGCGGGTGATACCACGCTCATCATCAACAATGCCGGCATCGCCCTGTTCGGTGGCGTGAATGCGCCTGATGCGCAAGCCGTGCTGCGCCGCCACCTCGAGACCAATGTGTTTGGCGTGCTGCGGATTGCACAGGCCTTTGCGCCCGTGCTGGCGCGCAATGGCGGCGGCGCAGTGCTGAACGTGGCGTCCATCGCCAGCTGGCTCAGCAGCTCGCAACTCGGCAGTTACGCGGTGTCGAAGTCTGCGGTCTGGAGCCTGAGCAATGGCCTGCGCCATGAGTTGCGCGCCCAGGGCACGCAGGTGCTCACGCTGCACATGGCGTTTGTCGATACGGGCATGACCGAAGGCATTGAGGCCTCGAAATCCACGCCTGAGTTCATTGTGGCGCGGGCATTCGATGGCCTCGAGGCTGGTGCGCATGAGGTGCTGGCGGATGATCTGACCAGACAGGTCAAGCTGGGCCTTGCGGCAGATCCGGCGGTGTATCTGCTGGCGCGCTGAAAAGCACGCGAACGCGGCAGGAACAGCAAAGGCCAGCCGCGCCCGGCCATGACAGCCTGTCGGGCATGCCACGGCTCCGGAAATTGCTGCTGCTCTGCCTGCTGCCCGTCATTCCAGCAGCGACCACCGCCGTATGGTCAGCACGGGCGCCGCACGCTGTCCTCACCATTGCCACCTGGAACATGGAATGGCTGGTGGGCCGCGAGACCGCGCATGCTGCACGGCTTGCCTGCCGCAACGGGCAGCGCGCATTGCTGCCCTGCGATGTGGCGCAACAGCTGGCGCGCGACAGCGCCGACCTCGCCCGCATCGCGTCCTATGCCGCAGAACTGGCTGCCGACATCGTCGCTTTCCAGGAAGTGGAAAATGCGGCCATTGCGCGCCGCATATTTCGCGGCTACAGCATCTGCATGGCCGACGGTCCGGGCGTGCAGCATGTCGGCTTCGCGGTGCGCCCTGGACTCGCCCATGCCTGCGGGCCCATGGTCAACGAACTGTCGCTCAACGGCCGCAATCGCAGCGCCATGTCGATGCGCCTGATGCCAGGCAGCAGCACATCGGTTGAACTGCTGGTGGTACATCTGAAATCCGGTTGTTCGCGCGACGCGCTCCATGCGGGTCCCGCTGCATGCCGGATGCTGGAGCAACAGGCGCAGCGGTTGGGTAACTGGATTGCAGAACGCGATGCATCGCGTGCACCGTTCATCGTGCTTGGCGATTTCAATCGTGTCGATTCGCTGCCGGAGCAAGATGTCTTCTGGCAGCTGCTGCACGCCGATTCATTCGAGTTGCTTGCTGCGCGGCTGCCCTTCCGCAACTGCTATCTGGGCCAGCCGTATTCGCAATTCATCGATCACATCCTGATCAGCAAATCACTGGTGCAACGCATTGAGCCGGCAAGCGCCGCTCGCGTCGGCTTTCGCAGTGCAGACGCGCTCCGCTATCGGCTGTCTGATCATTGCCCGGTCAGGGTTTCCCTGAAGCTTCCGACGCACCCATAAGTAAGTGGTGATTAAGTCTAGTCGCGCCGGAGCGCCGCACCATTCCCATGCATAATGTGACGCAGTTCCGAGGGCCTATTCGGGGAGCATTGTGGAGCGTCGTCTACACACCAGACATCGTGCACGGACCATCGTGTACATCATCATGCCGGACGGAAGACGCTCGCTTTGCAAGGCCGTCAACCTCAGTGCGACGGGCGTATTCATCCGCACGTCGGGCCTTGGCCTGCGCAAGGGCCAGAAAGTGGAACTGGCATTTGCCATAAACCTGGGCACCATCACCAAGCTGCACCGTCGCACTGCCGTGGTGGCGCATGTTTCCGGTGGCGGCACCGGCCTGATGATGGAAGCGTACGCGGCGCGCTAGTTCCGCCGCGACACGACGAAGGCCTCGTCGTTGAACCACAGACCACCGTGCTTCTGCAGCACGGCCTGCGTCGCCTTCAGGTAGGCGCCACTGTTCATTACAGGCTCCAGGCGCTCGTCTTCCATCTGGTTAACGTACACCGCCGCGTTCCAGGCCGCGAACAGCGTGGAGGTGCCGATCCGGTCAGACAGTTCCGAAGGCAGCGAGCGCATTTCGTAGCGGAACAGCGCCTTCTCGTCCGGCGGTGAGGTCAGCAGGTAGTCGCGGGCGTCGCGCCCGAGTTCCGACTTCAAGGCGGCGAGCAGCTCGTGCCTGTCGGCCTGGAACGGATTTTCTCCCGGCCAGAGTTTCTGCACGATTTCCAGCGCGGGATCCTTGCCTGCTGACTGGATGGCAAGCAGCCGTCCGCCCGGCGCCAAGGCGCGCGTCAGTGGGGCGAGTACCTTGGCAGCCTTGAACTGTGCGGACATGCGCGCACGCCACGGCTGCGACGCGAGGATCAGGTCGTAGTGCAACGGCGGCCGACCGGGCCGCGGGATCACGCTGTCGAGCAGGAACTTGTGATCCTCGCGATACACCACGAGCACTGATGGGCGGCGATACACGGGATTGCCGGTCTTTTCACTCGGATGCGTGGCCCACCCATCGACCAGCGTGTCGGAAAGCTCTTCGATCTGCTCCTCATACGCATGGGCAGAATCACCAGTGAGCCGGATCTCCTGCCAGTTCAGCGCGGCGGCAAGCTGCGTGTCGCGCAACAGCAGCCGCGGCGCATCGGCGTAATTGAGGTTGGTGATGACGAGCACGGTTGCGGGATGTTCCATGAAGCGATCCGGCATCTTTTCCAGACCCAGCCGCACATCCTCCAGGCTGATTTCCTTGGCCACGGCCACCATGGGCACCGTCGGATACACACTGTGGGCATAGCGCATGAGCCGCGACAGCACTGTGCCATCGCCCATGCCGGCATCGAAGATGTTGAGCGCAGGTGGCGTGGGCCGCACCAGGTCCAGTTCGTTCGCAGCGCGGCGTGCAACAGCGGCCTTCTCGTTGCAGGTGTTGACGAAGGCCAGGTATTTCTGGCGGTTGTCGTAAAAACGAAATGACTGCGCCGCTGGTTTCTTCGCCACGATTTCCCCTGTTGCCGATCAAGTCGGTCTGTTTGTGGGTAAAGCTTACGCCAGACCGGCGACAGACTGTCAAAGCATGTGCGGGGACGCACATAATGGGGTTTACATGAGCGACCTTCGCATTACGAACCTGTGCATGGTGGAACCAGCAGCGTTCGGCTTCAACGCCGAGACGGCGGTCACCAATCGATTCCAGCAGCGGCCGGATCTTCCCGACGCCGGCGCCGCGTCCAGCGCGCGCGCGGAATTCGCGGCGCTGCTGGCCGCACTGCGCGCGGCCGGAATTGGCGTGTGCGTGGCGCGCGATACGCCAGCTCCGGCAAAACCCGATGCGGTATTCCCCAACAACTGGGTGAGCTTCCACGCTGATGGCACCGTGGTGCTGTATCCCATGCAGAGCAGCACGCGTCGTCCGGAACGCCGTGAAGCGGTGATCGAAAGCGTGCAGCGGGAACTCGGCTTCGTGGAACGCCGCCGCATCGACCTGAGTCCGGCCGAACAGCATGGACGTTTCCTGGAAGGCACGGGCAGCCTGGTGCTCGATCACCAGGCCCGCGTCGCCTATGCCTGCCGCTCGCCGCGCACTGACGAAGGCCTGCTGCGGGAATGGGCGCGGCTCATGGACTACGAGCCGTTTGCCTTCGATGCGGTAACGCATGAGGGCACCGCGGTGTACCACACCAATGTCCTGCTGTGGATCGGCACCAGCATCGCAGGTGCCGGACTCGACTGGGTGCCGGAACCGCAGCGCGCTGCCCTGCTTGCACGACTGCAGCAATCGGGCAGACACGTGCTGCCCCTGGATGACGCGCAATTGCACGCGTTCGCCGGCAACATGCTGGAAGTGCAGACCGCCACAGGCCAGCGCCATCTGCTGATGTCTGCCAGCGCGGCCGCAAGCCTGCACCCGCAACAGCAGATGGCAGTTCGCGCGGCCGGTTGCCTGCCGCTGGTCGCGGCGGTACCGACCATCGAACGTCTGGGCGGCGGCAGCGTACGCTGCATGCTGGCTGAAGTGCCCGCTACCACGGCGCCGCCTTGATGCGCTTTCCGATGCCACTGCTGCAGGCGCTGGCGACGGCGCGGGCAGACGAGCAGCGCGCGCGCATCTTCGTCTCCGGCGCACAACTGGCGCAGCAGTTCGGCGTGACGCGCAGCGCCATCTGGAAAGGGGTGGAAGAACTGCGCGAACTGGGCACGGAGATTGAAGCGCTGACCCATGAAGGTTACCGCCTGCTGCATCCCGCGAGTCCCCTCGACGCCGCGTCAGTGATTGCATTGCTGCCAGCTGCCACGCAGCCGCTGCTGCGGCAGGGCGATTGCGTGGGCTCGATTGCATCCACCAACACCGCGCTGCTGGAACGCGGCGCACCGCCGCCGGGCCGCTTTGATTTCCTGACGGCGGAACACCAGAGTGCCGGCCGCGGACGGCGTGGCCGCAGCTGGCTGGCGCCACCAGGTGGCGCCATCTGCCTGTCCTGGTCCTGGTGCTTCGAAGGCATGGCCACGCAACTCGGCGCGTTGAGCCTTGCCATCGGCATTGCCTGCCTGCGTGCGCTCAGGTCGCAGGGCATACAGGGCGTGCAGTTGAAATGGCCGAATGACCTGGTCACCGCCAGCGGCAAGCTCGGCGGCATCCTGATTGAAATGCGCTCCGAAGCAGCCGGGCCGGTGCAGGTTGTAGTCGGGCTCGGGCTGAACCTGGCTTTGGGTGGCGATGTCCGCGAACGTATCGACGCCATCGGCAATCGACCCGCAGATCTGTGCTCGCTGGTGCCGGCCGGCGCAGTGCCCGCGCGCAACGCGCTGGTCGCAGCCTTGCTTCATCATGGTGTGACCGTGATGCGCGACTTCGCGCTCAGTGGCTTCCTGCCTTTCTGCGAGGAGTATCAAATCGCCGACGCCTTGCGGGACCGTCCTGTGGACGTTCAAGGTGGCGCCGGCATCAGCAGCGGCATTGCCCGCGGTGTTGATCCCGATGGTGCCCTGCGGGTCGAGCACGACGCACGGATCCATCGCATCATTGGTGGGGAAGTTTCGGTACGGGCGGGCGGAAAAGCATGAATACGTTGCTGTTCGACGCGGGCAATTCCCGCATCAAATGGGCGCTGGTGCGCGATGGCCGGCTGGGTGCGCAGCAGGCCGCGCCTTGCACGGATCTTGCCTTGCTGCAGCGCTGGCTGGCACGCACTGCAGGCATTGAACGCATCGTGGGAGTGAGCGTCGCCGGTGAAGCCGTCGAACGCGAGCTGCAGGCGTTGCTGGCGCGCAAGCAGCAGCCCGTGCCACTGTTCATCCACAGCAGCGAAACCGCCGCCGGCGTCTCCAACGGTTACCGCGAGCCCACGCGTCTGGGCGATGACCGCTGGGCCGCAGCCGTCGCTGCCTGGCATCGTGCCGGCTGTTATCGCACGGTATGCGCGATCAGCGTTGGCACCGCGCTGACCATCGATCTCGTCGACCACGACGGCCATCATCGCGGCGGCCTGATTGCGCCCGGTCCGGAGATGATGCTGGGATCCCTGCTCGGCAAGACCAAGGGCATCGCCGCCCGCGCGGCGATCCGCCGCCCGCGTCGCAGGAAAGCGCAGGCGCAGCGTGCGGTGGTGCGGCCACTGGCCGACAACACGCTGGGCGCCATCGAAAGCGGCTGCCTCACCGCTGCCGCCGGCCTGATCGATCGCACGGTCCAGCATCTGACCCGCGAGCTCGGCGTGCGGCCTGTCGTGTTCGTCACGGGCGGTGGCGCCGACGCCGTACTGCCGCTGCTCAAGGGTGCGAGCAAGCCCTGTCCAGAACTGGTGCTGCGCGGCGTGGCAGTAATCGCCGACGTGCCCATCCGACGCCGGCCTTGATAGGCTTGCGCCCATGATTCGCATCGTGGTGCTGGCACTGCTGGCCATCAATCTGCTGTATTTCGGCTGGTCGCACTGGGTAGGTGACAAGGGTGCCGAACTCACGGCCGTCGCTGCCAACCCGTCGCAGGCCCGCCCCGCAAGGCCCGCCCCGCCAGCCGGTCCACCCCCCTGCGCCACAGTTGGCCCCTTCAGCGACGAAGTGCTGGCCGTGCAGGTACAGCAGAAACTGGAAGCAGCGGGCTGGGGGGTGCTGCGTCGCCAGACCAGCGAAAACACGCATGAAGGCTGGTGGGTCTACGTGCTCAACGCCGATGCCGGCCGCCAGGCGCGCACGCTCAATGCCATCCGCCGTGCCGGAATCAGCGATGCCTTCGCCATGCCTGATGATCCCGAGTTCCGCGTTTCGGTCGGTATCTTCAGCGAGGAAGACCGTGCCGAGGATCGCGCGGCGCGGGTGCAGAAACTGAAGCTCGATGCGATGGTCAGTGAGCGCAGCCGCGAGCAGCGGGTGTACTGGTTCGACGTGCCTGGCGTGGCCCGCGAAACCCTCAGCGACGGGCGCCTGGCAACGGCCGGCATTGTGCTGGACAAGCTGCGTGTCGATACCTGTCCGCCTGCGGCACCGGTCGCACCCACGGCAGCGCCGGCAGCTATAATCCCGCCCCCCTGACGCCCCCAAAGCATTGTGGTGATGCAGCGGTTTTGTAAACCGCAGAGCTTGGTTCGATTCCGAGTGGGGGCAAGGCGTCAGCCGGCAATCATCCCTGGCTGTCGAACTCCCCCGATGCGACCTGTGATTCCGCCCTGCTGCGGGCCGCCTGCTGAATCGACTCGTCCAACTCGTCATCCAGGTGGTCACTGCACACCGTGCGCAGGT
>JANPGU010000134.1:0-10862 GCA_031424095.1 Gammaproteobacteria bacterium | reverse complement strand
GCCCATCGTGCTGCTGTCCGGCTGCGTGGGCTTTGGCGAGGAATACACGCGCGTGGCCGGCTTTTCGAACCGCGATGTTGGCGCCATCTGCCTGAAGGGCACGACGCTGGCGCCCCGGCTGGGCAACAAGCCGCACCGTGTATATGAAACGCCGATGGGCATGCTGAACGCCATCGGGCTGCAGAACCCCGGCGTCGATCACGTGGTGCGCAGCATCCTGCCTGAGCTCGACTTCAGCGAGACACGCTTCATTGCCAATGTCTCCGGCTCGACCATCCAGGAATACGTCGAAGTCACCGCCCGCTTCAACGATTCACCCATCGATGCGATGGAGATCAACATCTCCTGCCCGAACGTGAAGGAAGGCGGCGTGCAGTTCGGCAATTCGCCGGAGATGTCGGCGCGCGTGGTGGCGGCGTGCCGCAAAGTCACGCGCAAGCCGCTCATTACCAAGTTGTCGCCCAATCAGACCGACATCCAGCAGAACGCGAAGGCGTGCATCGAAGCCGGCACCGATGCGTTCGCGGTGATCAACACGCTGATGGGCATGGCCATCGATACGCGCACGCGCAAACCGGTCATCGGCAATCGCCAGGGCGGATTGTCTGGCCCGGCCATCAAGCCGATTGCCTTGCTGAAGGTGGCGCAGGTCAGCGAGGTCGCGCGGCCGCATCGCGTGCCCATCATCGGTCAGGGCGGCATCGTCAGCGCCAACGACGCGCTCGAATTCCTCATCGCCGGGGCGACCGCGATAGGTGTGGGCACCGCGCTGTTCTACGATCCGCTGGTATGCCCGAAGATCAATCGCGGCATCGCCGAATATCTGGCTGCACAGGGACTGGCGAATGTCGCCGCCCTGTCGGCATAACGAATTCATCTCTACCTGGAATCTCCCATGTCTGCTCCCGAAACAATCAACTTCACGCGCGGCGTGCCCGCGAACGAATCCTTCCCCATTGCCGATCTCGCGGCATCAGCCGCGAGCGCACTGGCCAGCGGCGGTGAAGCTCTCATGGTTTACGGCCCCGCTGCGGGTCTCGCACCTCTACGGGCCTGGCTGGCCGAATGGCAGGGCGTGAAGCCCGAACAGGTACTCACCGGCAACGGCTCGCTCGAGCTGGTCGAATTCCTGTGCACGGCGATGATCAAGCCGGGCGACGTGGTGTTTACCGAAGCGCCGAGCTATGACCGCGCCATCACGTTGTTCCGCCGTCATGGCGCGAATGTAATCGGCGTGCCGCTCGACGCCGATGGCCCGGACCTGGACGCGCTCGAGAAGCTGCTCATCCAGCACAAGCCCAAGCTGTTCTACGTGATTCCGGATTTCCAGAATCCCTCCGGCGCCACCTGTTCGGCTGCCAAGCGCAGACGCCTGGTCGAGATCGCCGAAAAGCACGACCTGCTGCTGCTCGAGGACGCGCCCTATCGCTTGCTGCGTTATCGCGGCACGCAGGAACCGACGCTGTTCTCGCTGGCACCGCAGCGCGTGCTGCACATGACCTCCTTCACCAAGCTCATCGCACCGGGCGTGCGGCTCGGCTTCATGATCGGCGACGCTCAGAAGCTGGCGAAGATCGGCAAGGTGGCCGAAGACACCTACATCTCGCCGGGCTATTTCGCGCATGGCGTAACGCTCGAGTGGCTGAAGGCTGGCAAGCTCATGCCGCAGATCGAGAAGCTGAAGGCGTTGTATGCGCCGCGGCTGGAAGCCTGCCTGGCAGCGCTCGACAAATACATGCCTGATGCCGTGGCCACGCGCCCGGATGGCGGCTTTTTCCTGTCGCTGACGCTGCCCGCGGGCGTGCTCACCACCGATCTGCGCGCAGCGGCGACGCAGCACAACCTGAACCTGGCCGATGGCCTCGCTTTCTTCCCCAGCGGCGGTGGCGAACGCTTCCTGCGTCTGCCGTTCTGCGCGCTGACGCCGGCGCAGATCGAGGAAGGCATCAAGCGCCTCGCCGAGGTCGTGAAGGAAGTTCGCCGCTGAGTTCGTGCACACGCTTGATTCAGAAACCGGGGGCCTTGGAAAAATGAACACAGGTATGGACAAGGCGCGGCTGGCGCAGGTGGAAGACGTGATCCGCGCCGACATCAAGGCCGGGCTGTATCACGGCGCCGTCATCAAGGTGGCACGCGGCGGCAGGGTGGCGCTCGAGGCCGCGATCGGCGCGGCCGATGGCGCGCAGACGCAGCCGCTGTCATTGAACTCGGTGTTCAACATCTTCTCGGTGACCAAGGCCTTTACAAACCTGCTGGTGCTGCGTGCCATCGAACAGGGCCGCTTCACGCTGACCACTTCGATCACGGAGCTCATTCCGGAATTCAGCGGCCACGGCCGCGAGAAGATCCTGATGTGGCATCTGCTGTCGCACCAGGCCGGCTTCCCGATCATCTTCGAGGTGAAGCCAGGCTGGTACATCAACAGCTTTGAAGAAGTATCGGCGATCGTGATAGCCGAGGTGAAACCCGTCGACGCGCCTTGCGCGAAGGTGTCGTATTCACCCCTGGTGAACCATGTGCTGATGGCCGAGGCGCTGCTGCGCACCGATCCGCGCAAGCGTCGCTATCGGCAGATTGTGCAGGAAGAAATCTTCGATGCGCTGGACATGCGGGATACCGCAGTTGGCCTGCGCGCGGATCTGCGGGCTCGCAAGGTGGTGCCGGATTTCCGCAACAACTATCCCATCGGCCACAAGAGCCGCAATGTCGAAGGCCCCAATGGTGCTTTCGAGGACGAGACGGCGGAGATGCCGTGGGTGGGCGTCGTCTCCACCGTGCCCGACATGTTCCGCTTCGCGGACATGTTCCGCAGCCGCGGAATCGTCGATGGCAAACGCCTGCTCTCGACCGCGATGCTCGACACCGCGGCCCGCAACTGGACCGGCGACATGGTCAACGAGTTGTATGCGCAGCGCGGCCGCGCCGAAGGCCTGGTGCCGGCGCCGGCCTACATCGGCCTCGGCTTCTCGATGCGTGGTACGGCGCTGTGCCATCACATGTTCGGCACGCTGGCCTCGCCCGGCTCGTTCGGCAACTACGGCGCCGGCACTTCGCTGTTCTGGATCGACCCCGAGCGCGCCATCACCTTCACCTGCCTGTCGGCCGGTGTGATGGAACACAACGCCAACATGCGCCGCTTCCAGAAGCTGGCCGACATGATCCTGTCGGCCGCTGAGTGACGCATACCTTGTTCCAGGGCCTGAAGCTGGATGTGGTGGCCTTCGTCGGATTGTCGAAGGATGCCCTCCATGTCTATGTCGGGCTGATCGTGTTTCTGCTGACGGCCGCCGTGGTGCGACAGGGGTTGCGCTCAGTCGCGCCGCTGATCGTCGTGCTCGCGGTGTCCGTGCTCGGGGAGATCTTCGACATCCGCGACAACCTCGCACGCTTTGGCGTGTGGCGCCTGGGTGCCAGCGTGCACGACATCGTGAACACGCTGTTCTGGCCGACTGTGTTGTGGCTGCTGGCCCGCTACTCGCGGGTCATGAAATAGCGGGCACAGGCGGTCTGCTGCAGCTTCGCCGCGTTACTTGTCGGCAGGCCATCCGGAGCTCTTGATCTCCGCAGGCAGGTAGTCCATCGCCGCGTAAATGCCACGGATCCTGCCGTCTTCGATGCGGAAGATCTCGGTGAGATACAGCCACGGCAGCGGGCTGCCGTCAGCGCGCTTCGTGCCGGGCGTGCGCTCGAACACGACCGTGCCCCAGCCCATGCCGGCTTCCACATCGGCGAAGTAGTGGCGATTTGTCACCGCGGAACGTGAACCGGCGTGTTCGAAGCCCGTGATGCACTCGGCACCGGAGGTGCGTGGCACGGTTACACCGTTACCGAGTGGCCTGGGTGTCGAACCGCCCTGGCCGGCGGCGGCGACTGCACCAGCAAGCTCTTCCGGGCTCGCGGCCTTGCCGCCACTGCCAGGCCCGTGCAGATCGCCAAGCATCCAGGTGCCGTTCTCCACGCGATAGCACCCCTTGTGCTGCATCACGTGCGCCGGCCTTTCCTTCTCCATACCTTCGAAGTAGCTGTCCGACGCGGCGAGGATCTGCGCACGCGTAGTGCGCTTGTCAGCTGGCACGGTCGTCGGCGGCGGCGGGTTCGCGAGGAAGCCTTCGAGGTTGTGGATCGGCGCGCCCTTGCGACCGATGACCCATTCGGCCTCGGTGACCTTTTTCTGCGCGACGCGCAGGCGTACCGCCACGATCGCACTGCCGCCGGCTTCTTCGACCGTGCCGAAGTACCCGACCTGTTGACTCACTGGATCGGCGTACCGGCGCTGCACCTTGCCGAGCGCAGTCACGCTCTTCCACGTGCCATCACCGGCTTTCACCTCGACGGCATTCTCGGTACCGCGGTAGTTCGCGGCGAGTGGCGCGGCGTTCGGATCGTGCTTCACGACGCCATCGAGGAAGCGCGTGAGTGTCTGCAGCAGGCAATCGCGATCGCAGGTGGGCTCGGCAGCCGTCGCACCGCCGGCGCTCAGCAGCGCAGCTGCAAGGAATGCGTATTTCATCGTTTCCCCGGATCTGTTTCTTTTAGTGCGGCGACTACAGCACGCGATCTGTGAATGGTCAATACAACGGCGAATTCCTGCGCATGAAGCGCAGTGCTGTACGACAGATTCTCAAACCAGGAAGTTCCAGGTATCCGCGCCGTCGAAACGTCTGACGACGACAGACTGCAGCAGCTTCGGCTCGAAGTTGCGCAGGTTCACGCCGTGTCGCGCTCCGGGCTTGAGGTCGAGCGGCTCCCGGTGGGTGATGATGCCGCATGTCCTGCATCGCAGGTTTCTGAGGGTCTTGTCCCCCCAGATGTACGCTTCCGTGTTCTCCGGGTGGCCCTGAATGGCGACTGTTCCGAATTCGTAGAAGGCCCAGAGACCTCCTGTCCGACGGCAGAGTGAGCAGTTGCAGTTCGTGGCGTTCTGCGGGGCAGCCGGAAGGGTGAGGCGAACCGCGCCGCGATGGATGAGCTTGCTTCCAAGATAGCCGCCCCACATGAGGCCAGCGAATCCAAACGTGAGCATGGCCCAAGCCACGAAGGACAGAGCTGACAAAATGCGATCTTCGGGCATGCTGCGAATGAGTGCAGCTCCGGATACGAACGCGAGCAAGAGGCCGGTGCTGGTTCCATACCTCAACCCACTGGCGGCTTGTTGCAATTGCAGATGCGTACCCTTTGGGAACCTGAAGTGATCGAGGGTGCGGGCCGATAGCCAACCGATCAGCAGCGATTCTGCAAGAACCACACAGAAGAGCGTCCAGTCGCGAACAGTGATACTCGCGGCAGAACCTGAGAACAATGTCACCAAAAGGATGAATGAACCTCCGTAGACCATCGCTGCACGCAGCACGAACAATAAGAGCTTGAACATGCGCTGCATGCGTTTGTCAGGCGGCAGGTTGCACGCTCTTGTTTGCACTAGTAATAGTTCTCACCCTCGTCCGTGAATCCGTGCATGTGCCGTTTTGCGCAGGGGCGGTAAACAGGAACCGACCACCGGGAGGCAACACCGTTGAGATCCGATGGATCTACGACCTTTGGGCCCCATCGAAGGCGTAGAAGTCCGTGGTGGTGACAGATTTGAGTAGATCGAGATCGTCATTGGTCAAAGCGGCGAACATCTGACGGACCGTGTAAACGACCTTGGCTTTGTCATTAACAGGAGAAGACGCTGACGCTAGGGAGCAATGGCACATTGCCGCCAGCAACAATGAAATGACGGTAGTACGCGCCAATCTCGAGTAGATCATTGCACCGCTCACTCGCTCCCTTTGCTGATCTTCTGCACGCGCCGGCGATATTGCCCCACGTTATCGCCCTCGACGCGCCTGGCCTGCGTGCCGTTGTTCGTGCCGACCTGGATGTCAGAACCCGTCACCGGCTTGGCCTCGACGCGGGTTTCGCGTTCAAACGCGTGCGACTTGTCCGTGTTGCGGTAGTAGCGATACAGCGCCCAGTAGAAGCCGGCAGCGCCAGCCGGACCCAGTGCAAGCAAGGCGAGGCTGTTTTCATCGCTCATGAGCTGTGCACCAGTATCCACAGTACGATTGATTCAAGGAATGTGCCCACGGTCAGTGCGGTGAGCAGCAGCTTCCACTGCTGCACAGGCACGCTGCCCATGGTTTCCCCGGTTCGCCCATTCACGGCGATATAGTGAAGCAGGCCGGCACCGGCATTCGGCTGCTGGAAGGAGTACAACCACACCGGCAGGTACCTGGCCACCCAACGCGTGCCGCGCACATCGATGCCTTCCTGCTCCCACCGCACGCCGCGGTCGTAGCGGCTGACAGAGCCTTCGACCTGCGCGCGCGCGATCGACTGCAACTGGTCGGCAAGGCGCGGCTGCAGTCGCGCGACGTCAAGGTCCCGCTTCTCCGATGAACACCCGCGCAGATACGTGGCGTTCCACTTCACCGCGTTCTTCGTGTCGAACGGCAGAATGGTATTGATGATGTTGTTCGTGTTGGTGTTCGTGTCCAGATTGCCGCGGTCGCTCGAGGACTCCAGCGGCAGGTCATCCACGGTGAAATCCACGTGCCGCCCGACCTGGTACACGTCGGCGTCATAGTACGTCTTGCGGTTGTTGCCCTCGCCCCGGGTATAGGAGCGCGTCTGGATTTCGCCTTTGCCGGTGACATCGGCACTCGCCCTCGCGTCTACGATCATGTACGGCAGGTACACCGCGCTGACGTTCTCGGGCGTGAACTGCTCCTTGAACTGCTTCAGGGCGAACAGGCGTCGCTTGTGTACAAACTGCCGGATGCGCGCCACCGCGTCGTCTTTGAGGATGTGGAACGGCAACACGGCGTCCGGCACAGCGCCGTTCGGCACCTGCTCGTTGACGCCGAATTCATGTCGACACCAATGGCAGCGTGCCGTCATCTGGCTCTGCGTATTGATCGTTACTTCGGCGCCGCAGCCACTGCACTTGAACGTGACCAGCACGGCGGCATCGGCCGCGATGTCGCGCGCACCGGAGGCGATGCTCGTGCCTTCGAGTTGCTCGAGGCCCTCTCCGAACCCGAACTGTTCCTCGACCCGCTCTGCGCTCCACTCATTGTGGCAGAAGGCACAAATGAGCAGGTCCGAGCCCGGCTTCTGCCGGATGTCGCTGGCGCCGCACTTCGGGCAGCGATTGACGCCGTCCTTCAGCTCCGCGGCTGCCGTGTCGAGGGCTCCAGGATCAGCGGCCTGCAGCTCGTCGCGAATCGGCGGCGGCAATGCGGACGGGTCGACGCCGAGTTCGCCGGGTCGGGGCGGAACATCCAGCGGTGACCCCGGCCCCGTGTAACCCGGCGGCTTGTTCGCGTCCGACATCGGCCGGCGCCTAGAGGCCCAGCGCCTTCGCCTTCAGCGCGTCATAGTCGCTTTGCGTGATCAGGCCAAGGTCCAGCATCTCTTTGGCTTTCTTCAGTTTCGCGACCGGATCGTCGGCCGCCGGTGTCACCGGTTGCTGCATACCCGCCACACCCATCATGCCGGTCGCCATGCCGACGCCCACGAGGCCCGCCGCGCCACCGTGTTCGCCAGCAGACTGGATACCCTGCGCAACGCTGGCCTGCAGGTTGGAATTGCCGCGTGATCCAGCCAGCGCATCGGCGCGCTGCGCGGTCTTCAGCAGCTCCCTCGTGTTCGCGTCGTACTCGATGGAGACGATGGCGACCTTGACGATCGCAAGGCCGCGATCCGAGCGCCACTGGTACGCATCTTCTACCGCCTGCGACAGGCTCTTCGCGAATCCAATCGAATCCTGCTGCAGCTTCGTGATCCGATTGCCCTTGCCCGGATCGTTTGTGTAAAGGCTGAACGCCTGCGCCAACGAACCGACAACCTCGTTGAAGAGCTGACCCGCGGCCGCGTTGTCCATGTCCGTGAAGTCGAACACCGCGCCGGGCTGCAGATAGGCTGCAGGCACGAAACTCTTAACGAACAGGATGGGATCGACAATCTTGAGTGTGTAGGAACCGCGCGTCACCGCGCCAACCTGCGTATTGAGAAAGCCGTCGTCCCAGTAGATCTCCGACTGCGTCCCGAACCGGTTGTCCGCAAGCTCCTTGAGCGAGACGAAGTAAGCCGCCTGCTGCGAGCCCGGCTGGCCACCGAACTTGAAGCGTTCCCAGCTCTGCTTGCTGAGCGCACCCAAGCCCGCGTCGGCGAAGATCGATTTCGAGTTGAGGTCATCGGATTGCCAGATGTAGCCGCCCGGTACGGAGGCAAAGCCGGTGATGGCGCCATCCTGAAAGAGCAGCAACCCATAACCTTCCGGAACAACGATCTTCGAGCCGTTCGTGATGATGTTCGTCGAACCT
This sequence comes from Gammaproteobacteria bacterium, assembly GCA_031424095.1. GTDB lineage: Bacteria > Pseudomonadota > Gammaproteobacteria > Steroidobacterales > Steroidobacteraceae > ZC4RG30. Next base: position 2,553 of record JANPGU010000134.1, on the reverse strand, counting down.
CTCGTGTTCGACCCGCGACCGGCGTTTGTGCCCTGCGGCACTGCCGCGAACAATGCCGCGGTTCCCGGCAATCCCGCCGGTACCGTGTAGAAGTCCTTCCACTGATCGGCAAGGGTGCCGCCGATCGAACCAGACACTGCCTGAATCAGACCCATGACATTCCTCGCGTTCGGGGCCGGCGGTTGGCCGGCTGGAGTGAAACTATACCTCGCCGTTTGAGCGGCCGCCTTACGCTCCCTCCGCTCCGCCGCCAACGCCGCCTTGGCCAGTCTTGCGGCCGTTCCGACGCAGAGTAGCTTTGCCCAGGGCCTGAGAGAAGTTTCGACCGGAATCGCCTGCCTGCTTGGCTCTAGCGACATCCAGCAAGCGCTGGGCTTGAGACTTGGAAACCTCGTTCACTGCTGCCTTCTTTGCTTTTGCCATGCTTTCACTCCATCTCATTGCCGAAGCACAACTGCGCTAATCAAAGTTGTGCCGGTAAGTTCATTTATTCATTCTCGCGGTGGCTAGGCTACCCGATCCATGACGGAGGTAGGGACGCGCCCATCGGCGCCGAGAGGTCTGCGCTTAATCGCTCCCGGTCTTGCTGCACCGACCATTACGCGCGTGCCAAGACGCAGATATTGCGGTGCGCAGGACAGCACCAGCTGCTCGATGTGACGATGATCCGTTCCGCAGCAACCGCCGACCACGTTGGGGTGGGCAGGTATCTCGGTTCGCAGCCTGACAAAGTGCTTGCGATCAAACGGCGGCATGGATTACCGCCTCAATGCGATAGCCGTCAGGGTCGACGACAAAAGCAGCGAAATAGTTCGGGCCATAAAGCGGACGTGGGCCGGGAGCGCCATCGTCTCTCCCACCATGACTGATCGCAGCCAAGTGAAATGCTATGACAGCATCGCGAGATGGTGCCGCAAGTGCCAAATGGAAGCCCGGACCAGGCGAACTTGCGGAGTCGCGCAACTTGATAGCGAGCTTGTCTACACCGCCGGGGAGGCCATAGCCGACAGCCGTATCGTCTGTCCATACGCGCACGTACCCGAGGACTGGAAGCGCTGAATCGTAAAACAGCGCGGCACGCCTGAGGTCTGCAACTCCGAGAGAAACATGATCGAGCATCTGCATAGGGGCTAACGTCCGAGCTGAGCAGGCCGCCCGCAAGCGTATGAAGTATGCAGTTTATGTGTCACGGCTCTGCTCCAGCGACGAGTTGGAGGTCACTCGCGACCAACCCAGAATCCAGGCCACTGGCGGCGATGAGCAAGAGACAACACTCGCAAGGTATCACCGCTCACCCGATAGATGATCGCAAACGGGAAACGCGTAAGCGGAAATCGCCGACGATATTCGTCGAGTGGCTGACCGATGAGCGGTGTATGACAGAGCAGATCGAGAACTCGGCGCACCTCGGCCAGAAGCTCCCGCCCAAGGCCCGTCGCCCGCTCTTCCCCAACACGCATCGCAGCTGCAAGCTCGCGACGAGCAGCTGGATGAAACCGAGGAGTCATTTCTTGAGTGAAGCCTCAAGCGACCGAAAGACCTCATCCGCCGGAATCATCTCTACAACTCCGTCTTCGATCTCTTGATCGCGGCGCTTCGCCTCTGCCAGCCAAGCAGCGTCCACACCCGGGTCGGCTGCGCCATCGAGTTCCTCCCACAGGACGCGCAGAAGCGCGCCCTTTTCGGCGTCGCTAAGTGCTTGAATGTCCTCTTGAATCTGTGCGAGGGGGCGTGCCATGAGCATCAAGGTATCAGCGACGAGGGGCGGGCGCAATTAGTGGCTTCTAACGCCGAAGCTGAGCACGCCGCGCACTGGCGCATGAAGCATGCAGTTTATGTGTCACGGCTGTGCTCCAGCGACCAGTTATACGGGGCCTAGCGATAAACTTCTCGCCGATGGCCAATCTTGTAGATCGTGACATGACTGGCCCCGTCATCAATCTCATAGACCACCCGACAGCTCCCCTGCCGGATGCGATAACGATCATCGTAGCCCGCCAGCTTTTCAGAGCCATGAGGACGAGGATTGGCTGCCAGCGCAGAGATCTTAGCAATGATGCGCGTACGGTCGGCCTTGGACCCTACCGCCTCAAACTCTTTGCCCGCTGAGGGCTTGATTGAGAGCCTATATGACGCCACGACGCTTCATGCCCTGCACGAAGCTGTCGAAAGAAACGCTCTTTTCGCGCTTGCGCTTCTCAAAGGCCGCCAGGTCTGCAGCGTCCTCGGCGAGCAGAGTCTTTACCGCAGCATTCACCATGTCCGAAATCGACTGATCATTGGACGCAGCGCGCAGACGCAGGGCCTTGTGAACGTCAGGTTCGAAGTAGACGGTAGCCCGGGTTGGCGTGCTCATACCTCGATCATGACGCCATGACGCTTTGACGTCAAGGATGAGCGACAGGCGCTGTATAACGAATGTAAGGGACTTCCCCGACCCGGCGAGGCATCGGAGTGCCAAGATTGAGATGTGTGCGCATGTTCAATCGCAACCTGGAAGGGGAAGTCATGGATAACGTTACTACCGTCGGGATCGATCTGGCAAAGAATGTG
>JANPGU010000133.1:0-3567 GCA_031424095.1 Gammaproteobacteria bacterium | reverse complement strand
CCTGTGCAGCGCCCGCGAGAGCTTCGCCGAACAGAAAGCCGCCTGCCGTGCAGCCCGCGGCGGTCACTCGTCGAACCCGGGAATGATGCCGCTCGCTGCGGCAGTTTAGGGCGCACTTCAAGGATGATGGCAGGCCAGGTGTCCACCATGGGCACCTGGCCATGTCATTTTCAGGTCTCGAAGAACCCCATCTTCACGCCAGCCAGCTGGATTACGTCATTGTCCACCAGGCGGCGCGCCTGGGCGCCAATCGGCGTGCCGTTGACCAGCGGGTAGTTGTCCGGCTTGTCCGCTTCGACATGCACGATGTAGAAGCCGTCCGAGCGACGCGTAATGGCCGCTACCTGCACACCGGGACGGCCGAGCGTGGTCAATGCCTTCGACAGTTCCAGCTCGCGGCCGGCGAACGCGCCCGACAGCACCTGCAGCTTGGCTTTCTTCAGCGTGATCTGTGCGCCTTCGGGGAGTGCACGGCGTGAGGTGGTGGCGCCGGTGTCGACCTTCTCGCGCACCGTCTGGATCTTCTCCACCGGGCGGGCCGAAGGCTGGATCACCATGGTCTTTTCGAATTCGTCCTGCTGGGCGTCGTCGTCCTCGACGAAGCGCAACTGGTGGTGCCCCACGGTGATGACATCGCCATGTTGCAGCGCATGCTTCTTGATCAGCTTGCCATTGACGTAGGTGCCATTGGTGCTGTTCAGGTCCTCCAGGAACGAATCATTGAGGATATTGATGATCAGGGAGTGGTGGCCACTGACCGCCGGGTTGTCGATGCGGATATCGTTATCCGGCAGGCGCCCTACGGTGTAGCGCTCCTTGTTCATGTTGTATTCGGCCAATACCTGGCCATCGAGAGTCAGAACTAAGCGTGCCATGTTGAGCGCCTTACCTTCAGCTGAACCACTTCAGGATTCTGTCAAATATACCGTGCCGGGCCGGGAAGGATTCCACAACCTGCGTCAGGATGACGGAGATGTTGTCCTTGCCACCGTTGTCGTTGGCCAATTGGACCAGATGCTGGCTGACCGAATTGAGGTTTGCCGCAAAAGTGCTGACGGTCATAGCCATGTCGTCGTCGCCGATCATGTCCGAGAGCCCGTCGGAGCAGAGCAGGTAGAAGTCGCCCTTGTGGACGGGCTGCTCCTGCATCTCGACCTCGACCTGCGTTTCCACGCCCAGCGCCCGCGTCACATAGTTCTTGTTGGAGGCGCGCTGCGCCTCCTCGGGTGAATAGAAGCCGCGATCGACCAGTTCCTGCAGCAGCGAATGATCGAGGGTGATCTGCTCGATCTCGGCGCCGCGCACCCGGTAGAGGCGTGAGTCGCCGACATGGGCGACGGAGATCCTGTTGTCGTGGAACAGTGCGGCGACCACGGTCGTGCCCATGCCTTCGCAATGGGCCTGGCTCTTGGCGGTCTGGTAGATGATCTTGTTGGCGCGCTGGATGGCGTCGCGCAGGATGATGCTGGGACGTGACAGGCCGGTGCTGGGATCGGGCACGGAGAGGTCCTGCAGCTCCAGGGCTTCGCGCACCAGATTGAAGATGGTCTTCACGGCGATGCCACTGGCCACTTCGCCCGCGTTGTAGCCGCCCATGCCATCGGCGAGCACGACAAGGCCCAGGTCGCCATCAACGGCGATCATGTCCTCGTTATGCTCTCGGACCCTGCCCGTATCGGTCAGGCCGACGCAGTGCAGTTTGCCTTTCAGGCTCATCAGGCGGCTGTTCCCGGTACTCCCTAGACTCGCAGGATCGTACTTAACTCCTGCTTTACATGCACCGCATTAGGGCTTGTTTGGAGGCCCTTTGGTCAGGATTTGAGGGGTGCGTCGCGTGCTAGCATCCGCTCGCTTCCATTCTGCCTGCTAACTCCTCTAGAACTGGATCGCGCCTTGGCCCGACCGACCACCATCTACGTTTGTGACGCCTGTCGTGGTCAATCGCCCAAGTGGCAGGGGCAGTGTCCGCATTGTGGCGAGTGGAACACCCTCGCTGCGCAATCTGTCACCGGTGCGCGAGCCAGCGCGGCCAAGGCAAGGCAGCCAGCCCTGGTTGCAGCCACCAGTTCTGCACCGTTGAGCGCTTCCATGGGCAGCACGGCGCATGCCGCACGACTGACGCTCGGCATGGAAGAGCTGGATCGCGTGCTGGGCGGCGGTCTGGTGCCGGGTTCGGTGACGCTGCTGGGCGGCGAGCCGGGCATCGGCAAATCCACGCTGTTGCTGCAGGTTGCACAGGCCATGGCCGCGCTGCATCCCGTGCTCTACGCCACCGGTGAAGAATCTGCCGCACAGGTGGGGCTGCGCGCACGCCGGCTCGGCGGTGCCTATGAGCGCGTGCAGGTGGCCGCAGAAACCGATCTCGACACCATCCTGGCTCTGGGAGAAGCGCAGCGGCCCGCCTTGCTGGTAGTCGATTCCATCCAGACCATGGCGCTGGCTGCGGTGCCCAATGCAGCCGGTGCGATCACGCAGCTGCGCGAATGCACGGCGGCACTGGTGCGATTTGCCAAGGCAAGCGGCACGGCGGTGTGGCTGGTGGGTCATGTCACCAAGGATGGCGCGATTGCCGGGCCGCGGATGCTCGAGCATCTGGTGGATACGGTGCTTTATTTCGAACGCGATGCAGGCAGTCGGTTCAGGCGCGTGCGTGCTGCCAAGAACCGCTTTGGCGCCGCCAATGAACTGGGCTTCTTTCTGATGCAGGAAAACGGCCTGCGCGAGGTGAAGAATCCCGGCGCCATCTTCCTGTCGCGCGCTGCCGTTCCGGTCGTCGGGAGTATTGTCATGGTGACGCGCGATGGCACGCGGCCGCTGCTGGTGGAAGTGCAGGCCCTGGTCGACGCATCACGACTGGGTTCGCCGCGACGGGTGGCGCAGGGCATTGATGCGGGGCGACTGGCGATGGTGCTCGCCGTGCTGAACCGTCATGGCGGCGTGTCGTTGCAGGAACATGATGTATTCGCCAATGTCGTGGGTGGGCTCGATATCGACGAGCCAGCCTGGGATCTGCCGGTGGCGCTGGCGCTTGCCTCGAGCCTGCGTGATTTCCCGCTGCCACCGGATCTGGTGGTGTTTGGCGAACTGGGTCTCACTGGTGAAGTGCGCCCGGTGACCTTCGGCGAAGAGCGCATTCGCGAAGCCGCGAAACTCGGTTTCCGGCGCGCGCTGGTACCACAGGACAATCTGCCGCGCGGGCCGGTCGAGGGCATCGAGGTGCGCGGAGTGGCCCGCATCGACGATGCCCTGCGCAAGGTTCTGGGCTAGCAACGCTATAATCAGGCCATGTTTGCCAAGCTAACCGAACGGCTCAGCCAGGCCGTAGATTCACTGCGCGGCCGCGGCCGCCTTACCGAAGACAATATCGCCGACACCCTGCGCGAAGTGCGCATGGCGCTGCTGGAGGCAGACGTCGCGCTGCCGGTGGTCAAGCGTTTCATCGATGCGGTGAAGATCAAGGCGCTGGGCACGGAGATCCAGGGCAGCCTCTCACCGGGGCAGGCGCTGGTGGGCGTGATCCACGATGAACTCGTGGCGGTCATGGGAGGTAGCGCACAGCGGTTTGAT
>JANPGU010000132.1:0-1688 GCA_031424095.1 Gammaproteobacteria bacterium | reverse complement strand
ATGCCGAAGCCTTCGGCGACACGATAGAGCAACCAGATGGATGCAAGCATGAACAGCGCCGACAGCGCACGAATGCTTTCCAGAGAAAATCCAGCGACCGTCCGCCATGCCGCAACCACCCAGAAATACAGCGGCGGGTGCACATCGATTACGTAAAGATCGGTGAGTATCCTGAGAGGGCCCGCAGCTCCGGAAAACTGCGAAGTTTCTGCGTTCCAATCGGGCAAGGCATGCCCTGCGACAGTCAGGAGCGTGATGGTTTCGTCGAACCAGATCGTGACGCTGGCTATGTGGAAACAGGAGAACGCAGCGGAACCTGCCAGCGCCACAAGCAACAAGGCGCTGGAAAGGGAAAGGGTTTTTCTCATGATTGCAGGGGAGTATATCGTTCCTCTTGCATTCGCTGTCCAGCTGGCGAAAAGGGCGCAGGCTCCACGAAATCACCCGACCAGATTGCCTGGCCTGAGGGCGCGGATGGGCAGGCTGGTCACATTGGTATGCCGATGAATGCGAACCGAATATGTAACTCCATTCACGGATGCGGGATGAGGGCCGCGGTACTATTTGACACGCCATGACGTCAGGAAAACTGTCAGCTCCCGCTCGTCCCCTCCTGCAGAAGTTTCTGGGCTTTGCACTTGTTGGTGCGGTGGGCACAATGGCTCACTATGGGGTCCTGGCCGCCCTGGTCGAGATATGGCGTGTGCCGGTGCTGATTGCCACCACGGTTGGCTTTACAGTCGGTGGCCTGGTCAACTATGCATTGAGTCGGCGCCTGATATTCGCATCTGATGCCGGGCACCATGTTGCGCTGCCAAAATTCTTCACCGTTGCCATCTTGGGGGCGGTGGCCAACTGGTTCGTGGTTGCATGGCTGATCGAGCGGGGTGGCATGCATTACCTGTTCGCGCAGCTTTGTGCCACTGGCACGGTGCTATTCTGGAACTTCGCAGCAAACCACCTCTGGACGTTCCGCAAGTGAAGCACCGCCCAAGCGCTGGACGGCCGATACGCGTGATCGTCAACGCGGATGATTTTGGCTACTTCGACGGCGTGTGCCGGGGAATTCTCGAGGCAGGTGCAAGCGGGCGCCTGACGGCGACCGGCATCATGGCCAATGGGCCGGCGCTCGAGCGCTGGATCGGCAAACTCCTCGCTATTCCTTCCGTGAGTGCCGGCGTTCACCTCAATGCAACGCTGGGCGAACCGCTGACGGAGGAAATGAGGGGGGCGCTTGTCGACGGCGGCCGCTTTCCTGACAAGGGACGTCTGGTCGCCGCATTGCTGAGCGGACGCCTGTCTGCGGATACGCTCCTGCTCGAGTGGCGTGCGCAGATCGAGCGTTGTCGGCTTCTTGGCGTGCAGCCAGTATTTCTTAATTCCCACGAGCACATTCACATGTTGCCGACGCTGTATCGGCGGGTTCGACTGCTGGCAGACGAGTTCGGCATCAGGCACGTGCGGGCGCCGCGACCCGAGTGGGGATTTTCGCTGACGATAGCGGGTGTGATTCGCAGCGGTGCGCTCGCAACTGCGCGTGCGCTGGTTACGCGCGCAGCCTCGGAAGAGCCACTGCTGATTGGCGTCGGACCCAGTGGCCGAATGAATCTGGACTACCTGCGCTGGAGATTCGAGCGACTCGCAAGCGGCTCGACCTATGAGCTCATGTGCCATCCCGGCAGAGCAGA
>JANPGU010000131.1:0-24564 GCA_031424095.1 Gammaproteobacteria bacterium | reverse complement strand
GGTCAAGGTCCTGGCGCTGGCCTTCCTGATCCTGGTCGGGCGGCTGCCCGAGGCGCAGCGCCCGCGGGCAAGGGTGGTGGGGCTGTCGCTCGCCATGGGCACGCGCATCGCTCTGCTGTTCTCGATTGTCTGGCTTACCCGGCTGACGCAGCCCTGGTTTAACCTCGCGGGCAATGAATTCTCCGGCCGCGATATCGTGCTGATCGCCGGTGGTTTGTTCCTGCTCGCCAAGAGCGTGCTGGAGATCCATCACACGCTGGAAGGCGCCGCAGACGAGCGCAACGTGCGATTGTTCTCGAGCTTCTCGGTGATCGTGATCCAGATCGCCATCATCGACATCGTGTTTTCGCTGGATTCGGTGTTCACCGCCGTGGGCCTGGCGACGCCTGATCAGGTGCCCATCATGGTCGCGGCCATCGTGATCGCCATCATCGTGATGATGCTGGTGTCCGCTTCCATCTCCGATTTCGTCGAAAGGCACCCCACGGTCAAGGTCCTGGCGCTGGCCTTCCTGATCCTGGTCGGCGTGGCGCTTATTGCCGACGGTTATGGCAGCCATCTGCCCAAGGGCTACCTGTACTTCGCCATGGCCTTCTCCGTCTGCGTGGAGATGATCAACCTGCGCCTGCGCAGGCTGCTGGATTCCCGCAAGTAGCCCTATACTCAGGGTTCATCCGCGTTCACCAGAAAGTTGGAAACACCCATGATTCAACCGCGAATTCGCATTCTGGCTGCGGCCCTGGCGGGCCTGGCTCTGCTGGCAGGCTGCTCCAAGTCCGGCAGTGACGATTCGGCCAAGCCGGCCGACACCATCAAGGTGGGTGAGTTCGCGTCCCTGACGGGCAAGGAGGCGACCTTCGGCCAGTCGTCCCACAAGGGCACGGAACTGGCGATTGAAGAGCTCAATGCCGCGGGTGGCTTGCTCGGCAAGAAAATCGAGTTCGTCTACGAGGACAACCGCAGCACACCGGGCGAATCCGCCACCATCGCCAAGAAGCTCATCACCCGCGACCGGATCGTGGCGCTGCTGGGCGAGGTGGCCTCGGGGCGATCGCTGGAAGCCGCGCCCATCGCGCAGGCCAGCCAGATCCCGATGATCTCGCCATCGTCCACCAATCCCAAGGTCACGGAAACCGGCGACTACATCTTCCGGGTCTGCTTCATCGATCCTTTCCAGGGCAGGCTGCTGGCGCAGTTCGCAAAGAAGACGCTCAAGGCCGGCAAGGTCGCCGTGTTCTCCGATGTTTCCGCGCCATACAGCGTGGGTCTGGCGCAGTTCTTCCGTGAATCCTTCCTGGCCGATGGCGGGCAGATCGTCTCCGAGCAGAAATACACGGGCGGCGACAAGGACTTCAAGGCGCAGCTCACCGCCATCAAGAGCACCAACCCGGATGCCATCATGGTGCCGGGCTACTACACCGACGTTGGCCTGATCGTGGCCCAGGCACGACAGCTCGGCATCAAGGTGTCGCTGTTCGGTGGTGATGGCTGGGAGGCACCGGAGCTGATGCAAATCGCTGGCGCCGCAGCACTCGAAGGCACCTATTATTCCACGCATTTCTCACCCGAAAGCACCGAGCCGCTGGCACAGAAGTTTGTCGCGGACTACAAGGCGAAGTACAACGGTGAAGTGCCAGATGCGATGGCCGCGCTGGGCTATGACTCGGTGATGGTGCTGGCGGACGCCATCAAGCGTGCGGGCTCCACCGCAGGGCCCAAGGTGCGCGACGCACTGGCAGCCACCAAGGACTTCCCCGGCGCCACCGGTGCCACCACGCTGGACGCCAAGCGTGACGCGACCAAGCCTGCCGTGATCATCACGGTCAAGGACGGCAAGTTCCAGTACGTCGAAACGATCGCGCCGTAAGGCAGCGCTGCCGTGACTGAGCTGCTGCAGCAACTCATCAACGGCCTTGCGCTGGGCGCCATCTATGCGCTGATCGCCCTGGGTTACACCATGGTCTATGGTGTGCTGCGCTTCATCAATTTCGCGCACAGCGACATCTTCATGGTGGGTGCGTTTGCCGGTTACTACCTGTCGCGCGTCGCGCCACAGGCCTCCGTGACCGCCGGTGTGTTCGTGCTGCTGGGTTCGATGGCGATCTGCGCGCTGCTTGGCGTGATCATCGAGAAGCTGGCCTACCGTCCGCTGCGGGGCCGTTCTACACTCACCGCGCTGATCACCGCAATCGGCGTGTCACTGCTGCTGCAGAATCTCGGGCAGCGCGTCTTCGGCGCCAATCCGAAATCGTTCCCCGTGCTGTTTCCGCAACATTACTTCCAGTTCGACAGTGGCCTGGTCATCGCCAGCACGCAGATCCTGGTGTTCGTTGTGACCATCGTGCTGCTGTTCAGCTTGCGGCATATCGTGCTGAAGACACGCATCGGTACGGCGATGCGGGCGCTGTCGTTCAATCCCACCGCGGCATCGCTGGTGGGCGTCAACAATGACCGCGTCATCTCGTTCACATTCGCCCTGGGCTCGGCGCTGGCCGCGGCCGGCGGCATCCTGTATGCGTCGAACTATCCGTCCATCGACCCGCTGATGGGCACGCTGCCTGGCCTCAAGGCCTTCGTCGCGGCCGTGCTGGGGGGTATCGGCAACATTGCCGGTGCCGCAGTCGGTGGACTGGTGCTGGGACTGGTCGAAACCACCGTGGTCGCATTGGGCGGTTCCACCTACCGGGATGCCGTCGCCTTCGCGGTGCTGATCCTCATCCTGCTGCTGCGTCCCAACGGCCTGCTGGGCAAGCGCCAGGCGGAGAAGGTCTGATGCTGCCGCGCTCGCAGCTGGCTCTGCTGGGCGCACTCGCCGGCATCGCCGTGGTGTCGTTCTTCTCGGGCAGCTACGACCCGTACTTCCTCGATGTCGCCGTAAGCTGTGGCATCAACATCACGCTCGCAGTCAGCCTGAACCTCATCAACGGCTACACCGGCCAGTTCTCGCTGGGTCATGCCGGGTTCATGGGAGTCGGGGCCTATGTGGCCGCCATGTTGACCACCGCCGCCAGCGCGACGCTGTTGCCATTGCTGGGCGGCCAGCACTGGCTGCTGTTCGCCGTAGCGCTGCTGGCCGGCGGTCTGGGTGCGGCGCTGGCGGGTCTCATCGTCGGCGTGCCGTCGCTGCGCCTGAAGGGCGATTACCTGGCGATCGTGACGCTGGGCTTCGGCGAGATCATCCGCGTGGTGCTGCAGAACATCGATGCAGTGGGTGGCCCGCGTGGCCTCATCGGCATTCCGGCCTACGCCAACCTTTTCTGGGCGTTTGGCCTCGCGGCCGTGGCGGTGTATGTGGTGTGGACCATGGTGAACTCCACCTATGGTCGCGGCTTCATCGCGGTGGCCGACGACGAGATCGCGGCCGAGGCCATGGGCATCAACACCACGCGTTACAAGATCACCGCCTTTCTGGTGGGCGCCTTCTTCGCGGGCCTGGCAGGTGGCGTATATGCGCACTTCAAGCAGTACATCGCGCCGCAGGGCTTCGGTTTCGACCGCTCCATCGAGATCGTGGTGATGGTGATCCTGGGTGGCATGGGCAACACCACCGGCGTGATCGCCGCGGCCATCCTGCTCACCGTACTGGGCGAATGGCTGCGCCAGTTCGGGGATTTCCGGATGATCCTATATTCGCTGCTGATCATCGTGCTGATGATCCTGCGGCCGCAGGGGCTGTTCACATGGTCGCTGCCGCAGCGCAAGGCCGGCTGATGGGCGCGTTGCTGGAACTCTCGGACTGTACGCTGCGCTTCGGCGGCCTGACCGCCGTGGGCAATCTCAGTGCCTCGGTGGGCGAACGCTCGCTGATGGCGTTGATCGGGCCCAACGGCGCCGGCAAGACCAGCGTGTTCAACCTGATCACCGGCGTCTATCGGCCGACCGCAGGTGAGATCCGCTTTTGCGGCCAGTCGCTGGTGGGCCTGAAACCTTTCCAGATCACCAAGCTTGGAATTGCGCGCACCTTCCAGAACATCCGCCTGTTTCCGTCGCTGAGCGTGTTCGACAACGTGCGCGTGGCGTTCCACCTGCATCTGAAGCACCACTCCGTGAGTTCGCTCACCCGGCTGCCGTCGTTTCATGCGGAAGAGCGCGAGATCGCGAACCGCACCACCGAGCTGCTGGAGATTTTTGATCTGGCGCGGGTTCGTGATGAGCCCGCCAAGAGCCTGCCCTACGGTAACCAGCGTCGGCTCGAGATCGTGCGTGCGCTGGCCACGCAGCCAAAGCTGTTGCTGCTGGACGAGCCTGCCGCTGGCATGAACCCGACCGAAAAGATCGAACTGACACGCCTGATCCGCGCCGTGCAGGAGCGCTTCGCCATCTCGATCCTGCTGGTCGAGCACGACATGCAGGTGGTGATGAATATCTGCGAACGCATCGTGGTTATCGACCACGGCGTGAAGATTGCGGAAGGGACCCCCGCCGAAGTGCGCGCCAATCCGCAGGTGATCGAGGCCTACCTGGGTGAAGAAGTGCCGGCTGCTGCGGTGACGGGCTGATGCTGACGCTCGACAACCTGGTCGTGAACTATGGCGCGATCCGGGCGCTGCATGGCGTGTCGCTGACCGTCGAGGCGGGCAGCATCGTGACGCTGATCGGCAGCAATGGCGCGGGCAAGAGCACCACGCTGCGCACCATCTCCGGCTTGATCAAGCCGCAGGGCGGCAGCGTCACCTACAACGGCGAGCGCATCGATGGCTTGCCGGCGCACAAGATCGTGGCGCGCGGCCTGTGCCATGTGCCCGAGGGGCGCATGGTGTTCGCAAACCTCACCGTGCGCGAGAACCTGCTGATGGGCGCGTACCTGCAGCACGACCAGAAACTGATCCAGCGTGAGCGCGACTACGTGTTCAGCGTGTTTCCGCGGCTGCAGGAGCGCGAGAAGCAGCTCGCAGGAACGCTTTCAGGTGGCGAACAGCAGATGCTGGCGATCGGCCGTGCGCTGATGGGCCAGCCGAAATTCCTGATGCTCGATGAGCCGTCGCTGGGCATTGCGCCGCTGCTGGTCAAGGCCATCTTCGCGCAGATCGTCGAGATCAATCGCATCCGTGGCATCACCATCTTGCTGGTGGAACAGAACGCCAATCTGGCACTGGAAATCGCCACCTCCGGGTTCGTGCTCGAGACCGGCCGCATCATCCTGCACGATCAGTCTGCGGCGCTGCGCGCGGACCCCAAGGTGCGCAGCGCCTATCTCGGTGGCTAGCGAGTGTCGTCGCAGAAGAGGGTGGGGGTAGGTCTCGACTTCGGGACATCCAATTCCGCAGTAGCCTGGTTCGACGGCGAGCGGATGCACCGTGTGCTGCTGCAGCGGAACAGCCCCATCCTGCCCACAGCGATTCACCTTGATCGTGGCTATGCCGCGCTGGTGGGAAGCGAGGCCATTGATCGGTACGTGGAAGAGAACCGCGGCAGACGTGTAGAGCTGGTGGCCGAGGTGATCGGCGAGTCGGCGTCTTCCATCAGTGGCAACAATACGGGCGATGACATCGCGCGGCTGGAGACGCAGCGCAATGCCGTCTATGGCCCTCTCCATGACCGTACCTTGCCCGGCCGCCTGTTTCAGGGCCTGAAGCGGCTGCTGGGCGATCCCGGAATCGAAAGGCTGACGGTGTTTGATCGCCATTACCGCATCGTTGCGCTGCTCACGCCGATCCTGACGCATATGCGGGAGGAACTGGCCCGCGAGCTGAAACCACCACTGCCGCCCATACACGCAGGCCGGCCCGTAACATTCGAGGGACGAGCCGGCAGTCGCAATCCCGTTGCCGTGGCGCGACTGGCCGAGGCCTATGATCATGCAGGCCTGCAAATCGCGGAGTTCTACCCGGAACCGGTGGCCGCCACGCTGAGCTGGCTGCATGGCGCGCGGCGCACCGACGCTGGAATTGCCCTCACCGTGGACTTCGGCGGCGGCACGCTCGACCTCGCGGCGGTGCGCTATTCGGGCACGAAATTCGAAGTGCTGGCCACCAACGGTGTTGCACTCGGTGGTGATCGCATCGACCAGCTGATCTTCGAGCACATGCTTTTTCCGGAACTGGGCAAGGGCGAGCGCTGGGTGCGCGACGTGGACGGGCGGCAGATCGACACCCTGTTTCCATTCCAGGAATTCGAGTCGGGCCTTCTTAACTGGCAGACCACCTTTCTCCTCAACCAGAACTACACCCGGGCGATGGTGGTGGATCGCCTGTCACGCGGCGGCGAGGGCGCGGAGAAGTTCCAGCGCCTGCTCGACCTGATTTCCTTCAACTACAGCCACAATTGTTTTCAGGCGATCAAGCGTGCGAAGGCGGAACTTTCCGTGCGTCCCGAAACAACCATCGACATTCCCGAGCTCAATCTCACTGTGCCATTCACGCGCCAGCAGCTGGATGCGATCCTGGTGCCGGCACTGGCTACGCTACGCGAGCGTATCGACACGCTGCTGCCCGCGGCAGGCATACGCAGTGAGGATGTCACGGTGGTGATCCGCACGGGCGGTACCTCCGAAATCGTAGCTGTGCGCCGGATGCTGGAAGATCGGTTCCATGGTCGCGTCGAAGGACATGATCCGTTCACGAGTGTTGCCTGCGGTCTCGCGATCGCGAACTACGCCGGCGCGCATTGCAGATTGGGCTAGAAATTCGCTGATTTCCTGCGCTTTGTGGAGCGCGACTTGGAAATTCCGCGGCCCGCCGTGCAGGATTGAAAGCACAGCCGCGGGTATACATGGACATGTCTGCAGTAGTTGTTGAATCCAACACATCGGTTTCCTCGACCTCGACCGAAGATCTGATCGGCGCGGTCGGCAGGCTCTCGCAGGAAATGCGCGCGTGGAAGCCGCACGGGCTGGTGCCTCCGGTGCCGGCTTCTCGGTGGCCGCGCTGGAACTCACGCGCCTTTCATCCGGCATGAAGGAAGCCGCTGCCAGCGTGGTGCACAACTCGCGCCAGAAGGGCATCGAGCTGGATGCTGTGCTCGGCCTGCTCAATGAAGACGTGATGGCCCGCCGCCTGTGCGATCTGGCTTGCAACGCCATCGACATCGTCGATCGCAATCTCTACGAGCGCAGCTGCGACGTGCGCTGGTGGGCCGCCGAACCCGCCGTGGCGCAATGCCTGAAGGACCCCTCGCGGGGCAACATCGCCTTTGCGAGCAAGCGCCTGGGACAGATCCTGGATTCCTGCCCGGTGTACGCAGATCTGGTGATCGCGGATGCGCAAGACAGGATCGTGGCCAATGGCCGGCCTTCGCAATTCCATGCGGCGGGCGAGAATGTGGCCGCCAGCGATTGGTTCACCTCTGCCATGACCAAGCGGCGCAGCAGTGGATATGGTTTCGAGTCCATGCACAGCTCGAAACTCGTGAATCACCATGGCGTCCTGATCTATTCCTGCGCAGTGCGTGATCCCGATTCCACGCTGGCGTCATCGCTTGGCGTGCTGGGCATCGTCTTCAACTGGAACGCGCTCGGAAAGGCCGCGGTGGAACAGATCCCGCTGTCGGCAGCGGAACGTTCACGCACGCGCGCAGTGCTGGTCGATGAAAAGGGCCGACACCATGCCGAAGCTCGCGGCCACAACCCTTGATTTCCCGGAGCGCATCTCGCTCTTCCATGGCAAGCGGGGAGGCGTGGCAACGCAGGTGGGCGGCAGATCCGTGCTGGTCTGCCATGCGGCGTCACCGGGATTCGAAACCGATCGCACCGGCTGGCACGCGTTGCTGCTGCGCGAGACCAGCTAGCACTTTAGCCAGCCTTGCTGGTGTTCTCACGCAGTTCGTCGGTCAGGAATGGCGCGATGGTTTCTAGCAGCTCATTGAACACCCGCGGCGTGCCCGCGACGATATTGCCGTTCTGCTTGTACTCGCCACCATCCAGCGTCGCGACCAGCCCACCCGCCTCGCGGATCATCAGCGTGCCGGCAGCGGTATCCCAGGCCTTCAGCCCGATTTCCCAGAATCCATCGGTGCGACCGGCCGCCACATAGGCCAGATCGAGCGCAGCAGAGCCGGGACGACGCAGACCTGAAGCGCGCTGGATGACGGCCTTCATCATTGCCATATAGGGATCGAGCAGCGCCAGGTTGTCCCGATAAGGGAAGCCGGTGCTGATCAAGGAACCTTCCAGAGTGCGCTGGCGGCTGACGCGCAGGCGCCGGTTCTCCAGATAGGCGCCCTGGCCGCGTGACGCGGTGAAGATTTCCTGACGCATCGGGTCGTAGATGACGCCGTGTTCGATGCGCCCACCCATCTGGAAGGCAATCGAAACCGCGAAGGTCGGAAACCCGTGCATGAAATTCGTGGTGCCATCAAGCGGATCGATGATCCAGATGTTGTCGCCGCTGCCGCTGGCGCCGCTTTCCTCGGCCAGGAATGCATGGTGCGGATAGGCCTCGCCCAGCGTCTCGATAATCGCGGCTTCGGCCGCATGATCGATGCTCGTAACAAAGTCATTGAGACCTTTTGAGGCGGTCTCCACACCCTCGAAGCGCGCCAGTCCGCGCACGATGATCTCGCCGGCGCGACGCGCAGCCTTGACGGCAGTGTTCATGTAGGGATGCATGGGCGCTCTTGCGGCAGGCGGTTCGGCGATGGCGCGGTAGAATACCAGACACCGCCAGCACCCCCGCGGCCAATCGGCCTAATTGCCGTTACATGAAACTGCCCATACGCTTCGTTCTCGTCGAAACATCCCATCCCGGCAACATCGGGGCAGTGGCGCGCGCCATGAAGAACATGGGTGTGTCGGAGCTGGTGCTGGTCAAGCCGCGCGAATTTCCGCATCCGGATGCGACCGCAAGGGCGGCCGGTGCCGATGATCTGCTGGCCAGCGCGCGGGTGGTCGAAACGCTGGCCGAGGCGATCGCAGACTGCGGGCTGGTGCTCGCCACCACCGCGCGCACGCGCGACCAGTACTTCCGCATTCTGGAAGCGCGCGAAGCAGCAACCCGCATGGTGGCCGAAGCGCGCAGCGGCTCGGGTGCAGTGGCGGTGCTGTTTGGCACCGAGCGCTTCGGGCTTTCCAACGAGCAGCTGCAGGCAGCGCAGGTGCTGCTGCGCATCCCGGCCAATCCCGACTATGCCTCGCTGAACATCGGCATGGCCGCGCAGCTCATCGCCTATGAAATCCTCATGGCGCAGCATGAGCCCGGCCAGCAACTGGCGCCGCGCGAAGCACCGCTGGCAACGCCGGAACAGATGGAGCGCTTCTATGTGCATCTGCAGACCGTGATGGATGACGTGGGCTTTCGCGATCGCACCCAGCTTGGTACCAGCCTGATCGGCCGCATCCGCCGCATGTTCACGCGCGCCGAGCTCGACGGCAACGAGGTGAACATCCTGCGTGGATTGCTGACCGCAATACAGAGCCGCAGACGCAAGGCAGGCGATGAGCACTGACGCAACGCGCATTGCCACCTATCTGGATTATGCGGCCACTGCACCGGTGGAGCCGCGCGTGGCGCAGCGCATGGCCGAAGTGCTGGCGCTGCCGCCGGGCAATGCGGCTGCAAATCATGCGGCGGGGCGGGTTGCGCTGGGCCTGGTGGAACGAGCGCGGGCGCAGGCAGCGGCACTGGTTGGCGGGAATGCCGCGGATATCGTATTCACCTCCGGCGCCACCGAATCGAACAACCTCGCCATCACCGGCACCGTGCGCGCGGCGCTGGCGCGCGGGGGCGAGCCGCATGTGATCACGCTGGCCACCGAGCACAAGTCGGTGCTCGAACCGCTCAAGGCGCTGGAATCCCAGGGCGTCGCGGTGACCATCCTCAAGCCCGACGTCAGTGGGCTGCTGGATGCTGACGCGCTCGCTGCGGCGATCCGTCCGGGGACGTGTCTGGTCTCGCTGCTGCATGTGAACAACGAGACCGGCGTGGCGCAGGATCTGGCCGCGCTGCGTCGCGTCTGCGCCGCCCACCAGGTGCCACTGCATATCGACGCCGCGCAGAGCGCCGGCAAGCTGCCACTGGATGTCGATGGCATCGCGCTGCTGTCATTCACTGCGCACAAGCTCGGTGGTCCGCAGGGGATTGGTGCTTTGCATGTGGCCCCTTCGCATCGCGGGCGCATTCAGGCAATGCTGCTGGGTGGTGGCCACGAACGTGGCCTGAGGGCCGGCACGCTGGCCACGCATCAAATCGCAGGATTCGGCCTCGCGTGCGAACTGGCAGCACAGCGCCGCGAGGCAGAGGCCGCGCGACTGACCGGTCTGCGCGATCGCCTGTGGCGGGAGCTGGGTCAACTGCCGGGCGTCCTGCTGAACGGGCATCCGCAATCGCGAGCCCCGGGCATCCTGAACCTGACCTTCGCCGGGGTGGAAGGCGAGAGCCTCTTTAACGGTCTTGCCGAGCTCACGCTGTCCACCGGCTCCGCCTGCAACTCGCGCAGCGGCGAGCCCTCCTACGTGCTGCGGGCATTGGGGCGTGACACGGCGCAGGCGCAGAGCTCGCTGCGCTTCAGCCTGGGATGGGGAAGCAAGGATGAGGATATCGGCAAGGCTATTGCTGCGGTGCAACGCGTCCACGCTGCCCTGTGGAATCAATCCCCCGCACGGCCACCGCCGCTGCAGGGCTGGGAGGGCGCAGCCACATGCCAGATCCTGCTGGGTGAAGCGGGTGCCGAACGCCTGGGCACCTGGGTGCGCTTCGCCGTGCTGCTGGAAAACGGCACGGTGGCGGACTCCCGCATGCAGGTCTATGGCTGCCCGCATACGGTTGCCGCCTGCAGCCATGTACAGGCGCAATTGCGGGGCCGCCCCCTGACGGCCTTGCCACCCGGCACACCGGAACAATGGCGCAATGCTGTGGACGCACCAGTTGAAAAACTCGGGCAAATGCTCATTATCGAAGATGCGCTCACGGCGCTTTGTCGTGGGTGAGATCACGAGGACACAGACCCCACGCCTATGGCTATTTCGCTGACTCCCGCCGCTGCCGACCGCATCCAGAAATTCATCGCCACCCGGGGCCACGGCCTGGGTCTGAAGCTGGGCGTCCGCAAGACCGGCTGTTCGGGGTTTGCCTACGTCATCAACTATGCCGACGAGGCCCTGCCGCAGGATCTGGTGTTCGAGGGCCACGGCGCCAAGGTATTTGTCGACCCCGAGAGCCTGCAGCTCATCGATGGCACCACGGTGGATTTCGTCAAACAGGGCCTGAACGAGGCTTTCCGCTTCCAGAACCCGAATATCAAGGGCGAGTGTGGCTGCGGTGAGAGCTTCAACGTCTGAAGCTGAAAGGCCTCTCTCAGGATGTCAAAAGCCGTTGAAAAACATGTAAAATCCGGCTCTTTTTCCAAAGCCGGAGTCCGTTGTCATGGCGCTAGAGCGCACCTTTTCGATCGTCAAGCCCGATGGCGTTGCCCGCAACCTCATTGGCCAGGTCTACACCCGTTTCGAAGCCGCTGGCCTGAAGGTCGTGGCTTCCAGGCTCACGCAGCTGTCGCGCGCCCAGGCTGAAGGATTCTACGCAGTGCACAAGGCACGGCCGTTCTTCAACGACCTGGTCACCTACATGATCTCCGGCCCCGTGGTGCTGCAGGTTCTGGAAGGTGAAAACGCCGTCCTGAAGAATCGCGAGATCATGGGCGCCACCGATCCGAAGAAGGCCGACAAGGGCACGATCCGCGCCGACCTCGCCGAGAGCATCGAAGCCAACACCGTGCACGGTTCCGATTCGGTGGAGAACGCCGCCGTCGAGATCGCGTACTTCTTCGCGCAGACGGAAATCCACAGCCGCTAGGGCTGGATACAGCAAGAGATGACGGACGCGCGCGTCAATTTGCTGGGTCTTACCCGTCCCGAACTCGAAGCCTGGTGCGTCGAGCGGGGCGGCAAGGCTTTCCGTGCGCGTCAGCTTCTGCACTGGATGTACAAGCGCGGAGAAACCGATTTCGACGCGATGACGGATCTGGCCAAGGCCTTCCGCGCGCAGCTGCAGGAAGAGGCGGTGATCCGCCTGCCCACGATCATCACGCGGCAGGATGCCGCCGACGGCACCATCAAGTGGATGCTTGAAGCGGACAACCTGCAGGGCTTCGAGATGGTCTACATTCCCGATGGCGACCGCGCCACGCTGTGCATTTCGTCGCAGGTGGGGTGTGCCATGGATTGCAGCTTCTGCTCCACCGCGCAGCAGGGTTTCAATCGCAACCTCAGCGCCGCTGAAATCGTCGGCCAGGTGTTCCTGGCGCAGAAAGAGCTGGGTTTCCAGGCTGGTGACAATCGCCTGATCAGCAACGTGGTGCTGATGGGCATGGGCGAGCCGCTTGCCAATTTCCGCAACGTCGTGCCGGGCATGCGCATCCTGCTCGACGACCTGGGTTTCGATTTCTCGCGTCGGCGCCTGACCTTGTCCACCAGTGGCCTGGTGCCGCAGATGTACAAGCTCGCTGAAGAAAGCAATGTGGCGCTGGCCGTGTCACTGCATGCGCCGGACGATGAGCTGCGCAATGAGCTCGTACCCATCAACCGGCGGCACAATATCGCCGAGTTGTTGGAAGCCTGCTGGCATTACATCGACGAACAGAACGGCCGCAGCGTCACTTTTGAATACGTGATGCTCGATGGCGTCAATGATTCGCCTGCGCAGGCACGGGCACTGGCGCGGTTGCTCAAAGGGCATCCGGCCAAGGTCAACCTGATTCCCTTCAATCCTTTTCCGGGTACCAGATACCGGCGCTCCCGTCCCGAGGCCATCCTGGCCTTCCTCGATCAGGTGCTCAAGGGTGGTGTCATGGCGACAATCAGAAGAACACGCGGTGACGATATCGATGCAGCCTGTGGGCAGCTGGCCGGACGCGTGATCGACCGGGTCACCTCGCGCGCGAGCAGCAAGCGCATTGCCATACCGGTGGTCAGCGCATGAAGTACTACGGATTGGCTGCTTTGCTGGTGGTCGCGCTCGGCGTTGCATCTTGCGTTTCCACCGGCGATAACGGCCGCAAGGTCTCCAGCAAGGACGCAGCGAGAGCCAATATGCAGCTGGGCGTGGCCTATATGCAAAAGGGCCAGTTGCAGCTCGCCAAGGACAAACTCGAGCGTGCCGAGAAGCAGGACCCGGGCAATTTCGAAGTGCACTGGGCGATGGCGTCGCTGTCCGAGCACCTGAATCAGCCGGCCGATGCCGAGCGCCAGTACCAGGCCGCACTGAAGCTGGCGCCCGGCAATTCCGAAATCGCCAACACCTATGCCGTGTTCCTGTGCAAATCCGGCGAGGTCGACAAGGCGCTGCCGCTGTTCGACGGCGTGATCCGCGATCCGCTGTATCGCACGCCCTGGGCCGCCGCTGCGAATGCCGCCGTCTGCCTGCGTGCGGACAAGCGCAATGCGGATGCGATTCCCTACCTGCAGCGCGCACTGAACCTGCGGCCTGATTTCATCACCGCCGTGGTCGAGATGTCGGATCTGCAGCTGGCGCTCGGCAAGCCCGATCAGGCGCAGACCACCGTCGACAACTTCCTCTCCATCGGCCGCAAATCCGCGGATGTGCTGCTGGTGGGCGTGCGCGCGGCGCTGGCGCAGGGCAATCGCTCTGCCGCCGAGAACTATGCGCGACTGCTGCGCCGTGACTTTCCCAACTCGCAGCCTACCCAGGCGCTCCCGCAGCTGCTCACCCCCGGCAAGGCACCGCAATGAACCAGGCCACTGCCATCGGCGAACAGCTGCGCAGCGCGCGCGAACGCATGGGCATGAGCCCCACGCAGGCCGCCGAGCGCCTGCATGTGGACGCCGCGATGATCGATGCGCTGGAGACCGGCAGTTTCAAGGCACTCGGTGCGCCGGTATTCGTGCGCGGCCACCTGCGGCGCTACGCGGAACTGCTGGGCGAACCAGATAGCGCATTGCAGACGCAATACGCCTCGCTGGAAGAATCGTCGGTGCCCCCCGACCTGACCCTGGTGCCGCATCTGCCCGCGCAGCCCAGCCGCGGCATGCGCGCGCGCTGGCCACTGATCATCCTGGCCGTCGCATTGCTGCTGGCGGCGGTCGTCTGGTGGGCGATGCGGGTGAAGGTATCTTGAGTCTGCCGAATCTGGCCGCGGTGCGCGGCATGAACGATGTGCTGCCCGCCGATATCGGCGCCTGGCAACACCTGGAACGAACCACACGCGAACTGTTCACCGCCTATGGTTTTGAAGAACTGCGCGTGCCGCTGGTCGAACAGACCAATCTGTTCAGGCGTTCCATCGGCGAGTTCACCGATATCGTCGAAAAGGAAATGTTCACCTTCACCGAAGCCGACGGCGAAAGCCTGACGCTGCGGCCCGAAGCCACCGCCGGCATCGCGCGTGCGGCGATTACCAATGGTCTGCTGCGCGGCGCGCGGCTGAAGTTGTGGACCTCCGGGCCGATGTTCCGGCACGAGCGGCCGCAGCAGGGCCGCTATCGCCAGTTCTACCAGATGGATGTGGAAGCGCTGGGTTTCGCCGGGCCGGACATCGACATCGAGATCATCGCGATGACCGCGCGGCTGTGGAAGACGCTCGGACTGGAGCGTGTGCACCTCAAGCTCAATTCGCTGGGCACGCCCGAATCACGCCAGGTCTATCGTGGCAAGCTGGTGGAATATTTCACCCAGCATGCTGCCGTGCTCGATGCCGACAGCCAGCGCCGGCTGGGCGGCAATCCGCTGCGCATTCTCGACAGCAAGAACCCCGCCATGCAGGCCGTGGTCAGCGGCGCGCCGCTGCTGTCCGAATACCTGGATGCAGAGTCGCGCGAACACTTCGATGCCATCTGCGCCACGCTTGCCGCCATGGGCATCCACTACGTTGTCGATCCGCGGCTGGTGCGCGGGCTGGACTATTATTCGCGCACCGTGTTCGAGTGGGTGACCGACGCGCTGGGTTCGCAGAACGCCATCTGCTCGGGCGGTCGCTACGACGGCCTGATCACGCAGCTGGGCGGCGAAGCCACGCCCGCCATCGGCTTCGGCATGGGTGTTGAACGCGTGGTCGCGCTGCTGCGCCAGACCGGACAGACCTTCGCCAGGGCCGCGGCCGATGTCTATGTGGTGGCCAGCGGCGAACGTGCCACCCGAGCCGGTCTGGCGCTGGTCGAAAAACTGCGTGATGAGCTGCCGGGCGTCGCATTCGAAATGAACCAGGGCGGCGGCAATTTCAAGGCCCAGTTCCGCCGTGCCGATCGCAGCGGCGCGCGCCTGGCCCTGATCCTGGGTGACAACGAGCTGGAGCGCGGGGCGGCCTCGCTCAAGCCTTTGCGGCTGGACGGCGAGCAGGGGGAGTGTACCCTCGCGGAACTACCGGCCCGCATTCCGGCCATACTGAATACGCTTTGAAGGGGTAGCTGACAGTGGATCTGCTTTCGGAAGATGAACAGTGGGAAGCGCTGAAGCGCTGGATACGGACCAACGCCCTGTCGGTGCTGGTGATGGTGGCAGTGGCGCTGCTGGCCTTTTTCGGCTGGAAATGGTGGCAAGGCCGTGAAGATCAGCAGGCATTGGCCGCCAACGCCATCTACGACAAGATCCTGACCAGCTTCGACGCCAACAAGACGGATGAGGCCATCTCGACCATCGAAGCGCTGCGTACGGCGTATCCGAAGTCACCCTATGTGTCGGCTGCCGACCTTGCCGCCGCCCGCGTCTTCGTCGGCCGCAATGAACTCGACAAGGCCGCGCAGCGGCTCGAGCGCGTGGCGAATGAAGCCAATGACAAGCAGCTGCGCCCCATTGCCCGGCTGCGGCTGGTGCGCGTGCTGGTTGCGCAGGGACAATACGACAAGGCTTTGTCGACGCTCGGCACTGCCGACATGGGTCCACATCAAGCGGCCTATCTCGAGGTGCACGGCGACATTCTTCTGGCCAAGGGCGACAAGCCCGGCGCACTGAAGCAGTACGAAGCCGCGCGCAAACTGGCTCCCGATGTCGCCAATGTCGAAGGCGTCGGCCAGTTGCTTGACCTGAAGATCGGCGATCTGCGCAGCAGCATCAGTGAAGCTGCGCCAAAGGCGGCGGCACCATGATGAGTTTTCCTAACCAGCTCCGCGCCGCGGCACTGCTCACGGCGGTATCTCTGCTGCTGGGCTGCAACAGCAAGAAAGATGTGGATCCGCCCGCCGAGCTCACCGATTTCCGCAGCACAGCGAAGGTCGAGAAGATCTGGACGGCGAGTGCCGGCGATGGCGCGCCGAAGCTGCGTCTGGGCCTGGCCGTGGCCACAGACGGGACCGCAGTGTTTGCCGCGGATCATGACGGCGATGTAACGGCATTTAGCCTCGCCAACGGCAAGCGGCTGTGGCAGACGGAGACGAAATTACCGCTGACCGGTGGTCCGGGAGTGGGCGAGGGTCTGGTGGTCGCCGGTGCAAGCCACGGCGATATCGTGGCGCTGGATGCCGCCACCGGTGCGCAGAAGTGGAAGTCGCATATCAACAGCGAAATCCTCGCCGCGCCGGCCATCGGCCACGGCGTGGTGCTGGTGCGCACCGTCGACGGGCGCGTGGCAGCGCTGCGCATCGCCGATGGCACGCAGCTCTGGAGCGCCGAACAGAATGTGCCGCGGCTCACCCTGCGCGGCACGGCCAGGCCCATCGTCGCCGGCGACATTGCGGTCAGTGGTTTCGACAATGGTCGCGTGGCGGCGATGGCACTGGCCGATGGCGCCTCCGTGTGGGACGTGAGCATTGCACCGCCCGCCGGCCGCACCGAACTGGAGCGCATGGTGGATATTGACTCAGCCGTGAAAGCCGTCGACAACGACATCTATGTGGTCACCTTCCAGGGCAAGGCTGCGCGCATCGACCGCGAGACCGGCCAGGTGCAGTGGTCGCGCGATCTTTCCAGTTACACCGGTCTCGATACTGACGAAGACGGTCTCTACGTCACCACCGCCGAAGGCACGATCGTGAAGATCGGTCGGCGCACCGGCGTCGAGCTGTGGAAGCAGGATGTGCTGAGTCATCGCCGACTGTCTCCGCCGGTAGTCGTTGGCACTCTCGTTGCCACTGCCGACATGGATGGCTACGTGCATTTCTTCGATGCCGGTAATGGCGAACTGGCCGCCCGCGTGCGAGCCGTCGGCGATCGCGTACGGGCAGCGCCAGTGGCCAGTGGCAACGTGATCGTCATCATGGACGATGAAGGCAAGATGGCCGCGCTGCGCGTGCTTGCGACCACGCCACCTGCCGCGGCAACAGCGGCACCTGCCGCTGCAAGCGCGCCTGCCGCCGACAAGAACTGACTGTCAGCGCCTCTCCCAGGGAATTTCCTCCATGCTGCCGATCGTAGCCCTGGTGGGTCGGCCCAATGTGGGCAAGTCCACTCTCTTCAATACGCTGA
Source organism: Gammaproteobacteria bacterium (assembly GCA_031424095.1). Taxonomy (GTDB): domain Bacteria; phylum Pseudomonadota; class Gammaproteobacteria; order Steroidobacterales; family Steroidobacteraceae; genus ZC4RG30. Next base: position 7,282 of record JANPGU010000131.1, on the reverse strand, counting down.
CCGGCACGCATGACGCCATCGTGGCCGACGTGCCCGGGGTCACGCGCGATCGCCAGTACGGTTTCAGCCGTGCCGACGAAGTGCCCTGCGTGGTCGTCGACACCGGCGGCGTGGTGGCGAATCCGAGCAGCAACGTCGAATCGCAGATGCGCATCCAGACCGAGCGCGCCATCGCCGAGGCAGATCGCCTGGTGCTGGTGGTGGATGGTCGCGCCGGCCTGACCAAGGACGACCACGAAGTGGCGCGCCTGCTGCGTCGCTCTGGCAAGCATGTGGTGCTGGCCGTGAACAAGGCCGAAGGCATGGATGCCGGCGTGATTTCCGCCGACTTCCATCGACTGGGTCTCGGCGCGCCGCACCCGATTGCCGCCCTGAACGGTCAGGGCTGCGTCTCGCTGCTGCGTGAGGTGCTGGTCGGTCTCGAGGCAACCGCAAGTGAGGCTGGCCAGAACGACGATTCCATCCGCATCGCCGTCATCGGCAGACCGAATGTCGGCAAGTCCACCCTGATCAATCGTCTGGTGGGTGAAGAGCGGGTGATTGCCACCGACACGCCCGGCACCACGCGCGACAGTGTTTTCGTGCCGTTCGAACGCGATGGTCGCCAGTTCACGCTGATCGACACCGCGGGCGTGCGCCGTCGCGCGCGCATCGAGGATGCCGTGGAACGCGCCAGCGTTGCGCGCACCCTGCAGGCCATCGAAGCCGCGCATGTGGTGGTGCTGGTGCTCGATGCGCACCAGGGCATCGCCGAACAGGACGCTTCAGTGCTGGGTCTGGCGCTGCAGCGCGGACGCGCCTTGCTGCTGGCCATCAACAAATGGGACGGCATCCCGATGGATCGCCGCGAGCAGACGCGCAACGAACTCGCCCTGCGCCTGGACTTCGTGCCCTTCGCTCCCCAGCATTTCATTTCGGCGCGCCATGGCACCGGGGTGGGCGAACTCGCTACTGCCGCCATCCGCGCCTATGAAGCCTCGATGCGCGACATTTCCACCGGGCAGCTGTCGCGGGTGCTGGAAAAAGCACTGGAAGCGCATCAGCCGCCGCTGGTACGCGGCCGCCGCATCAAGCTGCGCTACGCGCACCAGGGTGGCCGCAATCCACCGCGCATCGTGATTCACGGCAACCAGACGCAGCAGACGCCCGAGTCGTACAAGCGCTATCTCGCCAATGTGTTCCGCGAGGCCTTCGATCTCTATGCGTGCCCAGTGGTGCTGGAATTGCGCACCGATGCCAACCCCTATGGCAATCGCGAGCAGCGCGAAGCCGCAGCACGCAAGCTCACAGTGAAGAAGAAGGCGGGCGTGAAGAACGCCGCCAAGCGTGTGTCGCGCACCAAGGTGGCTTCAGGCAAGCCGACCCGCATTCGTCCGAAGCACTAATCGCGCGCTTAAGCCTATTTGGCAGCGGCGGCCGGCCTGGCAGAAACGGATGGCTTCGCGGCAGGCGGCTTCACCACCGGCAGGAACAGTGCGGGATCCACCCAGACACCGTTCAGCATCACGCCGAAGTGCAGATGCGGACCGGTCACGCGGCCGGTGGCGCCTACCTTGCCGATGACCTGGCCGGTCTTGACCACATCGCCTGGCTTTGCAACAAAGGCACTCAGGTGGCAATACATCGTGATGAAGCCCTGGCCGTGGTCGATGATCACGTTGTTGCCGTTGAAAAAATAGCTGCCGACATCGACCACCACGCCATCGGCCGGTGCCTTGATCGGTGTGCCGGTGGCAGCCGCGATGTCCATGCCCGAATGCGGATTGCGCGATTGTCCGTTGAACACGCGGCGCAGCCCAAATGAGCTGGAGCGTGGGCCGCTGATCGGCTGCGCCAGTGCCAGCGTTGGTGGCATCGCTGCGGTGAAGCTGTCGAACAGTTCGCGCATGCGTTTCTGCTCTCCTTCCACGCGGGCGGTGTCTTCCGGCGAGAGATCCACCTGGCTCTGCGGCACCTTCAGTTTCTGCTCGACGTATTTCTTGTCGGCAACCTTCACGGGGATGTTGCGGGCAGCGCCGACGTCATCCTTCACGCTCAGCGTGTAGCTGCCGGGTCTGGTAGCCAGTGCCAGACCGACGATCGCCTTGCGTCGCCCGGCATCTACCATCGTCAGTACCTCGCGACCTTCCCATTCCACTTGAGGGGCGGGATCCGACGCGCTGCCCACGTCGACAATGACCAGGCCACCCGGCACCGCGCTGCTGCGCGGGAGCGTTGCAGGCCCGGCTGCCAGCAGTCCAGCTGGCAAAAGCGCAGCGAAGAGCAGGGCGGGAATGGATTTCATGTGCATGTTCCGGATACGTCGACGTGCTTGCCACTTGTAATATACACGTGCAAACTACACGTGTGAAGAAGCCATGGCCAAGCAGTGTTCGTGCGCCAGCCTATGCCGCTGACGCGCCGAAACAGACCGTCAGCCTGACCATCAACTCCGACCTTTTCGCGCGCGCCAAGGCTCTTGGGGTCAATGCCTCGCGCGTGGCCGAAGAGGCGCTGGCCCATGAACTTGATCGTCTGCGTCGCGAAGAGATCGAAGCGCAGGTGCGCACCGACATGGCGGCAATCAATGCCTACGAGGCGAAGCACGGCAGCTTCGCCGATCATGTAAGAGAGCATTACGGCGAAAGTCTGCCAGGCAACGAATGACGCAGTTCGACACGTTTCCGAATCCGATACCGGCATCCAAACGTGTCTATCCATTGCTGGTCAGCCTGCAGTCCGCGCTGCTGTCTGAACAATCGCAGCAGGTCGTGGCACCACTGGTGCCGCGCCGCAGCCTGACCGGCACCGTCAGCCGGCTCGCCCCGATCGTGGAGGTCGACGACGTGGAGTACGTCGTCTTGATTCCTTCGCTCATGACACTGCCCGCGGGTGAACTATCGCGGCGGGTTGCCAATCTCGCGCGACATCGCGAGGCGCTGCTTGGCGCCGTGGACCTGCTCTTCTACGGCGTCTGATCCACAACCCTGGCTCGCACGCGCCCCTGTGCCAGCCGCGCTTCGATCAGATCACCCTTGGCCAATTGTTGTGCGTCCTGCACCACGCTGCCGTCCGGCCCCGTCACAATCGCATAGCCACGTGCCAGCGTCGCCAGCGGGCTGATCGCATCCAGCCCGCGCTGCGCCAGCTGCAATCGCTGCGTCGCTAGTGTGAATCGCGATTCCCAGGCGCGACGCAGCCGCATATCCAGTTCATCCAGCCGCTGCGTCTGCTGGCGGAGGCGACTGCCCGGATGCGCGCGCTGCAGTCGGGCTGAGAGTTCAGTGGAGCGTTGCGTGGCACGCGTCAGCTGCCGCAGCATGGCCGCCTGCAGCCTGGATCTTGCGGCGTCGACCGTGGCCAGCAATGTGCGCCGATCCGGCACTACCAGTTCCGCAGCGCCAGACGGCGTTGGCGCGCGCACGTCGGCCGCAAAATCGGCAATGGTGAAATCTATCTCGTGCCCGATGCCGGTGACCACCGGGATGCTGCAGCGGCGGATCGCCCGCGCCACGCGCTCATCGTTGAAGCACCACAGGTCTTCAATAGAGCCGCCGCCGCGCGCCAATATCAGCACATCGCAATCGCCGCGCGCCGCGGCGTTGTCGATGGCGGACACGATGGCAGGCGTTGCGGCGGCACCCTGCACGGGCGTTGGAAACACCAGCACGGCAGCGGGCGGAAAGCGCCGCGCCAGGATATGCAGCACGTCGCGCACCGCGGCGCCCGTGGGCGATGTGACCACCGCAATCCGGCGCGGCATCGTCGGCAATGGTCGCTTCAGTTCCGTGTTGAACAGGCCTTCCGCGGCCAGCTTCGTCTTCAGTTTCTCGAACTCGCGCCGCAGCGCGCCTTCGCCGGCATCTTCCATCGCCTCGGCGATCAGCTGGTAGTCACCGCGCGGCTCATAAAGGCTGACACGCCCGCGCAGCAGCAGTTGCTGGCCATCCTTAGGCCGAAAGCCCACGCCAGCATTGCGGGCGCGGAACATCGCGCAGCGGATCTGCGCATCGCGATCCTTCAGCGTGAAATACCAATGCCCCGAAGCCGGCGCTGAGAAGTTGGAGATCTCGCCTTCCACCCACAGCGTGGGCAGGCCGGCCTCGAGCAACTGTCGTGCCTCGCTGTTGAGTCGCGCGACCGAATACACATCGCGCTGTGGCTTCATCTGCATGGCAGCAGCGTAACGGATTCGGTTTCCGGGTCGTAGAGGATCCGCGCCTCGCCGCTTTCCAGTTGCGCCACTACCTGCGCCACCTTCTGCGCGTGGCTGAACTCCCAGTCGCCATAGTCGGTGCCCTCGCGCAGCACGAAGGATTCTACCAGACCCATCAATGCATCTTCTGACAGGGCGGTGTACGGCACTTCCACCGGCTCGGTGGGGAGGTCGTCGGCGGGTGGTTCTTCAGGCGATACGTTCATAACCGCCAGTGTGAGGCTTTGCCTGCGGCGCTGGGTCGGCGCTAACATGAATCCATCGAATTGCAGCTGGTGAACCCATGGCGATCAAGGGCATTTTCTACGTGCTGGCCTATGTCTCGGATCTGGAGCGCAGCAAGCGCTTCTACCGCGACCAGCTCGGCTGGACGCTTGGCACCGACGAATACGGGGTGGCCGGCTTCTCGTTCGGCACCGGCTATGTGGTGCTGCACGAGGACGACCGTCCGGCCGGCGCACGCCCCTATGGCGGCGGGCTGCACGTGGAGGTACAGGTGGAAAATGCGGATGCCGAGCATGCCCGCCTCAAGCGCCTGGGCGTGAAGGTCAGCGACCTCGTCACCCAGCCCTGGGGCGAGCGGAACTTCAATTTCACCGATCCGGATGGCCATTTCTGGTCCTACGGCCAGAGCGACGCCTCCGACGCCCACTAGCGCGGGGCGGTCCCGGCGCTGGCGGGTCCCGCTGCTGGCAGCGGCGGTTTACCAGCAGGTCCCAAGTGCGTAAAATGGGACATGCGAATCCTCGAAGACTCCCTCACGTTCGACGACGTCCTCCTGGTCCCCGCCAGCTCCGACGTCCTCGCCAAAGAAATCGAACTCGGCACCCAGCTCACGCGCACCGTGCGGCTTGGCCTGCCCATACTCTCCTCGGCCATGGATACGGTCACCGAGGCCCGCCTCGCGATCACCATCGCGCAGGAAGGCGGCATGGGCATCATCCACAAGAACATGAACATCGAGGCGCAGGCCCGCGAAGTGGTGCGCGTGAAGAAGTTCGAAAGCGGCGTGATCCGCGATCCGATCAGTGTGCCGCCCGAAATGACCATCCGCGAAGTGCTGGAACTCACGCGCTCGCGCGGCATCTCCGGCGTGCCGGTGGTGCAAGGCAAGATGGCGGTGGGCATCGTCACGCATCGCGATCTGCGTTTCGAAGAGAAGCTCGATGCGCCTGTTTCATCGGTGATGACGCCGCGCGAACAGCTGATCACCGTGCGCGAAAATGCGCCGAAGTCTGAAGTGCTGGGACTGCTGCACAAACATCGCATCGAGAAGGTGCTGGTGGTCGATGCCAATTCAGAGCTGAAGGGCATGATCACGGTGAAGGACATCCAGAAGGCGAAGGATTTCCCTCGCGCCAGCAAGGATGACAAGGGCCAGCTACGTGTGGGCGCAGCAGTGGGTACTGCCAGGGACACACTCGATCGCGTCGCCGCGCTGCAGGAAGCCGGTGTCGATGTGATCGTGGTGGATACCGCACATGGCCACACCCGCTGGGTGCTCGACACCGTCTCCGCCATCAAGCGCAAGTGGCCCGAGCTGCAGGTGATTGGCGGCAACATCGTGACCGGCGAAGCAGCGCTCGCGCTTGCGAAGGCCGGCGCCGATGGCGTGAAGGTCGGGATTGGTCCGGGTTCCATCTGCACCACGCGTATCGTGGCGGGTGTCGGAGTTCCGCAGATCTCGGCGGTAGCCAACGTGGCCAAGGCGTTGCAGGGGTCGGGCATTCCACTGATCGCTGATGGCGGCATCCGCTACTCCGGCGACATCGCCAAGGCATTGGTCGCCGGCGCCCACGCCGTGATGATCGGCGGCCTATTCGCTGGCACGGAGGAATCCCCTGGCGAAGTCGAGCTTTATCAGGGTGCTTCGTACAAGAGCTACCGCGGGATGGGCTCACTCGGCGCCATGTCGCAAAAGCATGGCTCGGCCGACCGCTATTTCCAGGACAATTCCAGCGAACTCGAGAAGCTGGTGCCGGAAGGCATCGAAGGACGGGTTCTTTACAAGGGCAGCCTGGTGTCGATCCTGTACCAGCTGTCAGGCGGCCTGCGCGCGGCGATGGTCTATACGGGTACGAGGACTGTGGAAGAGATGCGTACCCGGCCGCACTTCGTACGCATCACCGGCGCCGGCATGCGCGAGAGCCATGTGCATGATGTGCAGATCACCAAGGAAGCGCCGAACTACCGGGTTTCCAGATGAATGCAGCGCCCATCGCCGATATCCACGCCCACAAGATCCTGATCCTCGACTTCGGCTCCCAGTACACGCAGCTCATCGCGCGCCGCGTGCGCGAGCTCGGTGTCTACTGCGAGATTCATCCCTGGGATATCAGCGACGCCGATGTCATCGCCTTTCAGCCCAAGGGCATCATCCTCTCCGGCGGCCCGGAGTCCGTGCTGCAGGCCAACGCGCCCGTTGCGCCGCAGGCCGTGTTCGACTTCGGTGTCCCCGTGCTCGGCATCTGCTATGGCATGCAGACCATGGCGCAGCAGCTCGGCGGCACCGTCGAGCCCGGCGCCGTGCATGAGTTTGGCTATGCCGAAGTGCGCGCCCGCGGGCATTCCGCGCTGCTGAAGGATATCCAGGATCGCACCAGCGAGGAAGGCCACGGCCATCTCGACGTGTGGATGAGCCACGGTGACCGCGTCACTGCCATGCCCACCGGCTTCAAGCTCATCGCCTCCACTGGCGACGTGCCCATGGCCGGCATGGCCGATGAAGGCCGCAAGTTCTACGCGCTGCAGTTCCACCCTGAGGTCACGCACACCAAACAGGGAACGCGCATCTACGGGCGCTTCGTGCACGAGATCTGCGGCTGCGGCAACAGCTGGAACCCGGACAACATCATCGAAGACGCCATCGCCCGCGTGCGCGCGCAGGTGGGCAAGAGCAGGGTGCTGCTCGGCCTTTCCGGTGGCGTGGATTCATCGGTAGTCGCAGCGCTGCTGCACAAGGCCATCGGCGACCAGCTCACCTGCGTGTTCGTCGACCACGGCCTGTTGCGCCACAATGAAGGCGACGAGGTCATACGCATCTTTGCCAAGAACCTCGGTGTGCGCGTGATCCGCGTGAACGCCGCC
>JANPGU010000130.1:0-4372 GCA_031424095.1 Gammaproteobacteria bacterium | reverse complement strand
GCTGGGATCGCTATCTGAAGGATTACTTCGACCGGCATGCCTTCCAGCCACAGACGTCGGCGCGCTTCCTCGCCGACCTGCGCGAGCATCTGATCAAGGGCGATGCCGCACTCGAGAAGTCACTGGACCTCGACGCGTGGGTGTATCAGCCAGGCCTGCCCGCAAATGCAGTGCATGTGGTCTCCGCCGAATTCGCCAAGGTGGACCAGGCTGCGAAGCAATGGAAGGGCCTATCCGGTAGCGGCCCGGATGTTTCAGCCTGGACTACCAATGAAAGAGTGCGCTTTCTGAACAATCTGCCCCGGCGCCAGAACGCGGCACAGCTCGCCGCCCTGGTGGAGTTGCTGAATCTGGAAAAACAGCGCAACAGTGAGGTGCGCTTTGCATGGCTGCGCATTGCCATTGCCAGTCGCTACCAGCCGGCACTGGCGAATCTTGAGGATTTCCTGACTTCCATGGGACGCCGCAAGTTCGTGCTGCCGTTGTTCACGGACCTGATGGCACAGGGGGCCTGGGGCAAGCCCATCGCCGAACGCATCTACTCGCGGGCACGGCCGGGTTACCACGCGGTAACCAGCGGCAGCGTGGACAAGGTGGTAAAGCTACCCGCGACGCCGAAAGGCTAGCAGCAGATTGTTGGCAGGCATGCGCGTCAGACCGGCGCGCGTGAAACCTGCGGCGTCAGCAATGGCCTCCACGTCTTCCAGATTGCGCACGCCATAGCGCGGGTCGAGCGACTTGAGCCAGCCTTCGAAGGCCTCGTTCGAAGGCGCGGTGTGCTGGCCATGTTCGCGATACGGACCATAAAGCACCACCAGACCGCTGCCCTCGCATCCGAGATGGCGTGCGGCGCCGGCGAACAGCGCGGGTGTGGTTTGCCACGGCGAGATGTGAATCATGTTGATGCAGAGCACGGCATCGTAATCGCAGGGCTGCTGCCAGTCGACGTCGAGCACATCAAGCCGTTGCGGACTGCCGAAGTTTGCAAGTGCACTCGCGTCCCGATGCGCACGGATGCTCGCGAGTCCGGAATCCAGGGGTTCGGTGGGCTGCCAGTAGATCCCTGGCATCGCGGCCGCAAAGTGAGCCGTGTGTTGGCCGCCGCCGGCGGCTATCTCGAGTACTTTTCCGCTGACAGGCAGAAGTTTCTGCAACTGTTCGGCGATTGGCTGCTTGTTGCGCTCCGCTGCAGCCGAGGTGGCAATTTCCAAGTGTGCTTCAGCGCCGCCGCGGTGTAACCGAAGGTTTCGGGTCGGACATCTCGATGGACAGGGTAAAGGTGCGACGTTCCGCACCCTGCAGCGCGCCGACATTCACCACCTGCCGCGCGACCTCTTCATTGCGCTCATTGCGCACGATGACGAGGATCGCGTATTCCGACGCGGCGTCCATCCGCTCGGCATCCAGCGTGCCTTCAATCTGCCAGGCGGTCTTTGTCGCGGCTGCCGCACCGACCCGCGCGTCCTTGTCGAAGCGCAGGTGATGTTTGCAACCGGGGCAGACAATTGCACTCTCGAGAATCGTGGCTCGACAGTGAGGGCAGGTGCGCGTGGCACCTGCGGTACCCAGCGGACGTGCCGTTCCAATCATGCGACGTTGCTGCGGCCTCGGTCGGCCAGTACGGAAGCCTTGGCGCTGTCATCAAAGCCGAAGTCCACGGAACCGCGCATGCGCGAACCCGGTGCCACGGTGAACGAACCGGCCTTCACGTCGCCGGTGATGGTGCCGCCCTGCTGCAGTTCGACGCGCTTGGCGCTTTCGATGTTGCCGAGCAGTTCGCCACTGACCAGCACTTCGCTCGCGCGCACCTGGCCTTCGACTTTTGCGCCGTTGTCGATATGCAGGTTGCCTTCAACCTGGATGTCGCCCTTGAACTTGCCGGCGACGCGCACGTGGCCGCTGCCGACGATCTTGCCCTCGATGGAGAGACCATTGGCGATGATTGATTCTTTCATTTCCATGCGCTCCTTCGGCGCCAGTAACGATTCAGCGGAAACAGGGGCGGTGGCCGGCGCTGCGGGACGGGGCGTGATGCCCGGCGCTGGCGCTGCATTGGTGGGCGCGCCAGCGGGCGCGGGTGCAGATTCAGGTTTGTCCCAAAGGGCCATGGTGTTCAGCTCCGGTCAATGTCAACGGCATTGAAGGTAACCCGGTTATACCCCTGCGGGGAAGGCTGTCGCCGTTTGGCGAAGGTCCGGCAGGGCTGCTGGCCGCTGCTGCGCTTCAAGCGGGCCGCAGCGCCGCCAGCACGCGGGCGGGGGTGAGTGGATAGCGCTCCATGCGCCGGCCCGTGGCATCGAAAAAGGCGTTGGCGATGGCTGCCGCGGCTGCGGCCATGGTTTCCTCGCCGGCGCCCGTTGATCTTTCGGCGGTACGCTGCACGACTACCGCAGTGATGGCGGGGCAGTCTTCAAAGCGCAGGATGGGATAGCTTTGCCAGTCCAGGCTCGTGACCCTGGTCTGGTCGAACTTAACTTCTTCCAGCAGCATGCGGCTGGCGGTCTGCACCAGCTGGCCTTCGATCTGGCGTTCGACAATCAGCGGATTGACCACGAGACCCGCATCCAGTGCGCCTGTCAGATGCAGGATGCGCACCTTGCCGGTTTGCATGTCTACCTCGATCTCGGCAACCGCGGCCCCATATGAAACCAGGTGTGTGCCAAGGCCGATGCCGCGGCCACGTCGCAAGCGCGCAGCGGCCAGCCGCCCCGCGGCGCGGGGTGCCGACCAGTTCGCTGCAGCAGCCGCCGCCTCGAGCACGCCGAGCCAGCGCGTGTCCCGGATGTTGCGGCGTCGGAACTCGAAAGGATCGATGTCCAGCATCACGGCGAGCTGATCGATGGCCTGCTCGGAAACAAACGCGAACGAAAGGTCGAGCGGCGAACGCAGCCAGGCGCCACGCAGATATTCCAGCGCCGGCAGACGATGGTTCACGAGCTTCAGATTGGCGATGTCATACATTCCGCCGCAGACCAGTGGATTCACACCCTGGACGGCCACCGGGGGCCATTCGGTTGCGGGTGCCGCACCGGCCAGCTGGGTGGTGGTGTCCACCTGGCTCCAGTTGTGCTGCCAGCCGTGATACTCGTAGGCAGAGATTTTGCCTTCTGCATCGGCGCAAACGCGCACCTCGCCGACATGCGGCGGACCATAGGTGTCCCAGCCATGCTCGTCCCAGCGCATGAATTGCAGGCGCACCGGTGCACCGGCGAGCTGCGAGAGCAACGCGGCAGCCTGGGCCGCATCGTCGTAGCAGCTGTGGCCATAGGTGCCGGCTGCTTCTGCATATTGCACGCGCAGCTGTTCCTGCTGCAGGCCCAGCAATGCGGCAATGCTGCGCCTCGCAGCGAACACATCCTGCGAAGAACAGATGACCATGCCGCCATCTGGCCTGATATCCGCCAGGGCGCAGTTGGGTGCGAACGGCGCATGCGACTGATACGGGCCAAAGCCACGCAATGCCACGGTTGCAGCTGCGTCGTCCGCCGAGACGCGCACGTCACCGCGTTCCAGGACGATGTTGTCGATGGTGGCGGCGGTGCGCATCTGCGCGTGCAGCGCTTCACTGCCGGGCAGGCCTTGCGTCTGATCCCACTCCACGCGCAGTTGCTGTGCCCCACGCACGGCGTCCCATTCATTCGGCGCAAGTACGCCGATGAAATCGCGCCGACGTACAACCTGCACGCCGGGAATATTGCTGATGCTGCCTTCATCCACGCTGATCACGCGTGCGCCGGCGCCATAGGCAGCCTGCCCCCGTGGCCGCACGATGCGTGCATGCAGCATTCCGGGCAGGCGCAGATGCTGGATATAGGTGTGCCTCGCACTGACCTTGCCGGCAAGGTCAGTGCGAGGCACGCGTTGCGTCACCAGACGATAGGCGACAGCCGGCTTCAGCGCCGGGTTGCCTGCCATCTCGAGATTGAAGGTCTGCCCACCGATCAGTGCGCCGTATCCCACCCTCCGGCGCGGCGCGGCGTTCACATGCACCATGCCGCGCTCGACGCGCAGGTCGGCGATCGGCGCTTCCAGATGCAGCGCAGCGCGTGCCAGCAACGCCGCGCGCGCATGCGCCGCCGCGGCAGCAATCTGCGGCCGGCCACGCTGCACCGAGGCACTGGAATAGGTACCACCCTGATTGGGAGACAGATGCGTATCGAGCGGCGCTGCGCTGATCTGGTCCATGCCCAGATCCAGTTCCTCGGCGGCCACCTGCAGCAGGGCGGTGGTGGCGCCTTGTCCCAGTTCGGCGAAACCCATGTACAGCGTGGCGGTGCCGTCTTCATGGATCGCAAGCCAGGTGTCTATCTGGGTCGGATTCGCAGGCCCGGCCTTTGCGATGCGTTGCGCTGCATCTGGAAGCGCCGATCGC
>JANPGU010000129.1:0-7565 GCA_031424095.1 Gammaproteobacteria bacterium | reverse complement strand
AGGCACGAAGATGGTCTGCCTGGGCAATATCGCGCAGATCGATACGCCCTACCTCACCGAGACCACCTTCGTGCCTGGACCGGCGCGGGTCAGCAGCGCCTTCATCTGCTTGGGCGTGAGATTCTGGGCTTCGTCGATGATCACGTAGCGGTTCAGGAAGGTGCGGCCGCGCATGAAATTCAGCGAGCGGATCTTGATGCGATTGCGCAGCAGGTCGTTGGTGGCGGCGCGGCCCCAGTTGCCCCCCTCGGCGCTCTGCGTGAGCACTTCCAGGTTGTCGACCAGTGCGCCCATCCACGGCTCCATCTTTTCCTCTTCGGTGCCCGGCAGGAAGCCGATGTCCTCACCCAGTGGAATGGTCACGCGCGTCATGATGATCTCGACGAACTGGCTGCTGTCCAGGGTCTGTGTGAGCCCGGCAGCCAGTGTCAGCAGTGTTTTTCCTGTCCCGGCCGGACCCAGGATGGTGACCAGATCGATTTCCGGGTCGAGCAGCAGGTTCAGTGCGAAGTTCTGTTCGCGATTGCGCGCGTTGATGCCCCACACCGTGTGCTTGCTGCTGCGATAGTCCTGGATCAGCTCGAGCCGTGCGCTGTCGCCTTCGACTTTGCGCACCATGGCTTCCAGGCCCTGGTCATTCTGCGCGTAGACGAACTGGTTCACATGCCAGTCGTTCACGTCCGGACCGTGCAGCTCGTAATGCGTGCGGCCGCCTTCCTTCCACGAGCGCATGTTTTCGCCGTGGTGCTGCCAGAAATCCTCCGCCACCGGCCGCGTGCCGGAATCCAGCAGGTCGGCATCGTCGATGGTGCGATCGCTGTAGTAATCCTCGGCATGGATGCCGACGATCGCGGCCTTGATGCGCAGGTTGATGTCCTTGGACACCAGGGTAACGCGCACCCGCGGCTGTTCGGCCTGCAGCGCCAGGGTCTGGGCCAGGATGACGTTGTCAGCGGTCTGGCCGGGCAGTTCCTCCGGCAGCCGGCTTTGCAGGTTGCGCGTCTGGAAGAAGATCTTGCCCGAGGGCGAGCCACTGGCATCGCCGTTGCTGCTGGTGAGCGCAGAAGGGATCGGCAGGCCGCGGTCGATCTCGGCCTTGTTGGCGTCCTGCATGATCTCGTCGAGAAAACGCGACACCTGGCGCACGTTGCGCGCCGATTCCGACACCCCCTTCTTGTGGTTGTCGAGTTCCTCGAGCACCACCATCGGCAGGTAGATGTCGTGCTCGTCGAAGCGGAACAGGGCTGCCGGGTCGTGCATCAACACATTGGTGTCGAGCACATAGACGCGGCGTTGCTCGGCTTGATCAGTCGAGGGATCGGAGGGCTTCGAGAACTTCCTGGGCATGACCTGCTACCTTTACCTTGCGCCATTGCTGACGCAGTACGCCTTTGTCGTCGATCAGAAACGTGCTGCGCTCGATCCCCATGTACTTGCGGCCGTACAGGGATTTCTCGCGGATCACGTCAAACATTTTGCAGAGCTGCTCGTTGGCGTCACTGAGCAGGTGAAAGGGCAGGGCCTCTTTCGCGCGGAATTTCTCATGCGACTCCAGGCTGTCGCGGGAGACGCCCAGCACAATGGCCGTGCTGCGCTTGAAGCGGTCGTGCAGGTCACGGAAATCCTGCGATTCCGTGGTGCAGCCGGAGGTCATGTCCTTCGGATAGAAGTAGAGCACCACGGCCTTGCCTTTTGCGCTGCCAAGGCGAAAGTCCGATCCTTGCGTCGAGGCTGCGGTGAAGTCAGCCACCTTTGCACCAATCTTAGGTCCAGTCACTGCCCACCCTAGTTCTTCACAGGCTCGAGTATGGCATCGAGGTTCTGCGAATCGCAGTATTCCATGAAGTCCTCGCGCAGCTGCGAGATCGGCAGCTTCGAGGGCACATTGATCATCATCTGCACGGCAAACATGGCCGCGCCGGTCTGCGAGGCGGCATAGCTGCGCGAGGCGACTTCGGCGATTTCGATCTGGCGCGCAGTCAGGAACCCGGCCAGACCGGCGACGATGCCGGCATGGTCCGGGCCGATGACATCGATCGAATAAGGGATGTATTCCTCGCGCAGCGGGCGCGGCTCGGTGCGGCGCAGGTGCAGTTCGAGTCCGGCGGTTTCTGCCAGTCGGGCGAGGTCGGACTCCACCCGGGCCACGGCGTGCCAGTTGCCGGAGACCAGGATCAGCATGGCAAGCTCCCCGCCCAGGGGCAGCATGCGGCTCTCATTGATGCTGGCGCCGCAGTCGGCGATGGTGCGGACCACTTCGTGGGCGAGTCCGGGACGGTCTTTGCCAATGGCCGAAATGGCCAGGAACTGCTTCATGCTGCCAGGGTCAGTAGGGTGCGAACCCAAGTCTAGCCGCGCTTGCCTGGGATCGCACGCGGCCCGTAACATCGCGCGCCCGGATTTGCCGTTTTACTTGACTCCAGGAACAGTCCTCCCGCATGTCTTCGCAAGCTTTTGCCGGTACGCATGTTGCCATTGTCACCCCGTTCCTCGACGACGGCGGCATCGACTGGCAGGCCTGGGCGCGGCTGCTCGACTGGCATCAGACCAGCGGCACCACTGGCGTCGTCGTGGGCGGCACCACCGGCGAATCGCCGACCATCACCGAAGAGGAACTGCTGGAGCTGACCCGCCGTGCCCGCGCACAGGTCGCCGGACGGATGCAGATCATCGTCGGCTGCGGGACCAACAGCACGGCCAGTACCGTCGAGCGCGTGCGTCTGTACTCGGAGCAGGGCGTCGACGGGTTGCTGCTGGTTACACCGGCCTACAACCGGCCTTCGCAGGAAGGTCTGTTCCGCCATTACGAGGCTGCGGCCCAGGCCGCAGGCGTGCCGGTGATTCTCTACAACGTGCCAACGCGGACCGCGGTGGACATGCTGCCCGACACCGTGGCGCGGCTGTCGCGGCTGCCGCACATCGTTGCCATCAAGGAAGCCGTGGCCTCGATGCAGCGCGTGCGCGAGCTGGTCGAGCAATGCCCGGCCGGCTTCGGCATTCTGTCCGGCGATGACGCCACCGCGCGTGACGCCATTCGCCATGGCGCCGGCGGGGTGATCTCCGTGACCGGCAACGTGGCACCGGATCTGATGAGCCAGATGGTTGGCGCCGCCCGGGCGAAAGACGATGTTCTGGCCGCCACGGTCGACGCGCGGCTTGCCGGGCTGCATCAGGCGCTGTTTCTGGAAGCCAACCCCATTCCTGTAAAGTGGGGGCTTGAGCGTATGGGTGTTATGGGCGGGCACCTGCGCCTGCCGTTGACGCCGCTGGCGCCGCGACATCAGCCAGCGGTCGAAACCGCGCTGGCCCAGGCCGGAGTGCCGCTGGCAGCAGCGGCCGTGCGAATTCAAGGAATCCGATGACCAACATCCGTTTCGTGCTCGTGATCGCCGTAGTGAGCAGCATGGTGCTCGCTGGCGGCTGCAAGAGCCTCCGTACTCGCAGCTGCAACAAGTCTTCGGCCTATGCGGCCGCGCCGGATCTGCAGCCGCTGAAGATCCCTGCGGGCCTCGACAGCCCGGATACGCGCGCTGCGCTGAAGATTCCCGAGCTCAACGAGCCTGAGGCGCCGCGCGGTCCGAAGGACGGCTGCCTGGAAGATCCACCGCGGGTTTCCACCACGGCGACGCCGGCGCGGTGAGGTAGAATGCGCGGCCTTGCCCAGGAAGGGTCGCTCCCCAGAGGTGCGACTCTTTCGAGATAAGTAGTGCAAGTCTTTGTTTTGGAGAGGTGGCCGAGTGGTCGAAGGCGCTGGACTGGAATTCCAGTTATGTCCGAAAGGGTATACGTGGGTTCGAATCCCACCCTCTCCGCCAGTTTTGTCATGTGGTGGCCCGCATTGGCTCCTTCGCGACGAACTGCCGTGAATTCCGCCAGGCCCGGAAGGGAGCAACGGTAACGGTCAGGTCGTGCGCCGGAGTTCAGGCTGGTGCGGGCTGCCTCCACCGTTTCGGGAAACCGGCATGAGCTACACGGCACTCGCCCGCAAATGGCGCCCCCGCAACTTCGACGAGATGTCGGGGCAGGAGCATGTGCTGCGGGCGCTTGCCAATGCGCTGGACGCGGGCCGCGTGCATCATGCCTTCCTGTTCACCGGCACGCGCGGCGTGGGCAAGACCACCATCGCGCGCATCTTCGCCAAATGCCTGAACTGCGAGCGCGGGCAATCGGCTCGTCCCTGCGGAGAATGTCCCACCTGCGTCGACATCGACGCGGGACGATTTGTGGATCTCATCGAGGTGGACGCCGCCTCGCGCACCAAGGTCGAAGATACCCGTGACCTGCTCGAGAACGTGCAGTACATGCCATCGCGCGGGCGTTACAAGATCTATCTCATCGACGAAGTGCACATGCTGTCGGCGCATTCATTCAATGCGCTGCTGAAGACACTCGAAGAGCCGCCGCCGCATGTGAAGTTCCTGCTCGCGACCACTGATCCGCAGCGGCTGCCGATCACGGTGCTGTCGCGCTGCCTGCAGTTCAACCTGAAACGACTGCCGGTCAGCGTGATCACCGCGCGGCTGTCGTTCATCCTGCAGGCCGAGGGAATCGTCGCGGAGCCCGCTGCATTGCGCATGCTGGCGACTTCGGCCGATGGCTCGTTGCGCGATGCGCTGTCGCTGCTGGACCAGTTGCTGGCTTTCGGTGGTGCCAAGGAAGTGCTGGAGGCCGACGCCCGCAGCATGCTGGGCACGGTCGATCGCCAGCAGGTGGTGCAGCTGGCGCGACTGCTCGCGGCACAGGACATGGGCGGGTTGCTCGATGCGGCACGCTCCCTGGAGCAGTGGTCGCCCGACTATCTGCAGATGCAGGATGCGCTCAACAGCCTGCTGGCGCGGGTCGCGTTGTTCCAGGCGGTCGGCAAGCCCTATGACGAGGAAGATGAGGTGCCTGCGGAGGTGATGGCGGAGCTGGCGGCGACAATTACCGCCGAGGACCTGCAGCTCTATTACCAGGTGGGCCTGCTCGGGCGCCGCGATCTGCCGCATATCACCGACCAGCGCAGTGGCTTTGCCATGACGCTGGTGCGGATGCTGGCGTTCCGGCCAGGCGGTGAGCGTGCCGGTGCGACGCCTGCGCGTGCCAGTGCGCGGGCCATGGGGACCGCCGGCGCTACCGCAGTGGCGGCGCCATCGGTTGCCGCTGCGCCGGCCGGCAATGGGCCAGCGCTGGCGCCGGAGACGTGGTCCGCAGTGGTGGAACTGCTCGGCCTGTCCGGCCTGGCGCGCCAGCTGGCCGCCAATTGCGCCTTTGCCTCCCGCCACGGCGGACAGGTCAGGTTGCTGCTGGATGCACGCAGCCAGTCCATCCGCACCCGCGGCAACGAGGACAAGCTCGCCGCCGCGCTGGCGCGCTATATCGGCGAGCCCGTACGCCTGCAGATCGAGGCAGCTTCGGAAGCAACCCCCACACCGGCGCGTGAACGCGACCGGCAATCCGATGAACGGCTGGCGCAGGCGCGCGCTGCGCTGGAGACCGATCCGAATATCCAGGCCTTGCGCACTCAGATGGGCGCCACCATCTTTCCTGAATCTATCCGGCCAAACTTCACTGAGGAGACCTGAACAGCATGCGCGGCAATATTGGAAACCTGATGAAACAGGCACAGGCCATGCAGGAAAACCTGGCCAAGGCGCAGGCGCAGGTGGCACAGCTGACGGCGGTGGGCGAATCCGGTGGCGGCATGGTGAAAGTCACCATGAACGGCAAGCATGAAGTGGCGCGGGTGCAGATCGAGCCGGCGTTGCTGTCGGAAGACCGCGAAGTGCTGGAAGATCTGATCGCCGCGGCCATCAATGACGCCACGCACAAGGTCGCCGTGGTGGTGAACGAGAAGATGTCGGGCGCGATGGCAGGGCTGCAACTGCCGCCGGGCATGAAGCTGCCGTTCTGATGAAGCATCCGCCCGCGCTGGCGCGGCTGATCGATGCCTTGCATGCACTGCCAGGCGTGGGCCCGAAGACCGCGCAGCGTCTGGCCTTCAAGCTGCTGCAGGACGAGCGCGGCGCGGCGCAGGAACTGTCGCAGGCCATGGATCATGCACTGGCAGCGGTAGGGCGCTGCCGTCGCTGCCGGATGCTGGCCGAGGGCGAACTGTGCACGCTGTGCGAATCGGTAACCCGTGATGATTCGCAGCTGTGCGTGGTGGAATCACCGGCCGATGTCATTGCGGTTGAGAATTCCGGTGCTTATCGCGGTCGATACTTCGTGCTGATGGGTCACCTGTCGCCGCTGGATGGCATCGGTCCCGTCGAGCTTGGTCTGCATGAGCTGGAACTGCTGCTGGCAGACGGCAAGGTGCGCGAAGTGATCCTCGCCACCAATTCGACGGTGGAAGGTGAAGCCACCGCCCATGTGGTGTCCGAAATGGCGCGCGCACTGGGACTCTCTGCCACGCGCATCGCGCAGGGCGTGCCCTTCGGCGGTGAACTGGAATATGTGGACGGCGGCACG
This sequence comes from Gammaproteobacteria bacterium, assembly GCA_031424095.1. Taxonomy (GTDB): domain Bacteria; phylum Pseudomonadota; class Gammaproteobacteria; order Steroidobacterales; family Steroidobacteraceae; genus ZC4RG30. The sequence goes on along the minus strand of JANPGU010000129.1, from coordinate 1,112 downwards.
CTGGCGCATGCGCTGGCCGGCCGGCAGAACGTCAGCTAGCGACGTGCCGCACGCTCGCGTTCCGGGCGCTTGGACCACAGCTCATCGAACAGCCGCCGCAGCCGGCGATAACTTTCATAGCGCCGCTTGTGCACGCTGCCGGCCTCGACCGCGGCGCGCACTGCGCAATGCGGCTCCTGCATATGGCTGCAGTCCTGGAAGCGACACTGCGCGGCAAGCGCCGAGACTTCGCGGAATCCCAGCGTGCTGCGCTCCAGATCGTCGATGGCCGGTGCGAAATCGCGCACGCCGGGCGAATCGATGATGCGGCCGCCGGCATCGCATTCGTAGAGGCGCGAAGCGGTGGTAGTGTGCCGGCCTTCTTCCTCGCGCATCAGGCCGCCGATCGCGATTTCGGAAGTGTCGCTGGTGATCAGGCGCGTCAGCGATGACTTGCCGACACCGGACTGGCCAACCATGATGGTGGTCTGGTCACGCAGCGCCTTGCTCAGGGGCGTGAGTCCGGCCACGTTGTCATCGGTGGCAAGGGCGGACACTGCGAGCACTTCATAGCCGAGTGCCGAATACTGGGCCAGGTCGTGGCCAATCTGCGCAGCATCCGGCAGCTCGCATTTGTTCAGCACGATCACCGCATGCATGGGCGCGCTGGCCGCCGCGCAGAGATAACGATCGATCAAGAAGAAATCAGGCTCCGGCACGGGCGCCACGATGACGGCAAGCTGGGTGAGATTCGCGGCCAGTGGTTCGCTGCGGCCGCGCAGCGTGCTGCGGCGGAGGAAGCTGTTGCGAGGCAGGATGGACTCAGCCAGCAGTTCATCGCCTTCATGGCGACACTGCACACGATCGCCGCAGACGATCTCCAGATGACGACCCATCGGCCGCGCCATACGTCGCTCGCCTGCAGCGTCACGCAGCAGCAGGTGTCGGCCGTAAGTGGCGATGACTTCGGCGATCAAGGTTTTTGTGAACAGCAGATCATGCAACTTCCAGTGAGTGTCCATAGAATGCCACAGGAACGGAACGTACAGCGCTTGAGGTATCAGTGCAGCATCGCGACAACCTGATCTGGATCGACCTGGAGATGACGGGGCTCAAGACCGACTCCGACAGCA
>JANPGU010000128.1:0-2647 GCA_031424095.1 Gammaproteobacteria bacterium | reverse complement strand
TGTGAACAGCAGGAGCGTCGGATCGAGCAGTGTTCGCAGATCCATGCCGAGCCCTGCGACAGCGAAGAATACCGGACTGAAAAATGCCAGGATGAAACCGCGCAGTTCAGCCTCGATGTGCTCTGTCAGGATGGGGGATTGGCCAACCAGCATGCCGGCGACGAATGCTCCGAGGGCGGTGTGGACGCCGATCAGCTCCGTCGTCAACGCCATCGCTAACATCACGACCAGGATGGCGGTAATGACAGGCACTTCGATTGTCAGGCTGTCGTTCGACCAGCGGATGATGTGGGCAACCACACGGCGGCCCACCGTCAGACTGAGGCCCAAGAACAGCGCCGTACCCGCTACTGTTGCGGAGATACCGCCGACGCTGATCGTCCCGTGCGCGGCAATGCCGGCGATGATCGCGATCATGACCCAGGCAATCGTATCATCCAGGATCGCCGTTGCGAGGATCAACTGCCCAAGATCGCGGCGGATGGCGCCGACCTCCATCAGCACCATGGCAACGATTTTGACTGAAGAGATAGATAGCGCTGTGCCGAGGAACAACGCCGTAACCAGCAGCGAACCCGACGCCGGAACTACTCCACTCGGTAAGGCGTAGGCCAACAAGACACCGCAGACGAACGGGACGGCGATGCCGAACAGGGACGTCGAGATGACGGCGCGCCGCTTGCGGTTCACGAGCGACAGGTTGGTTTCCATGCCCGTGAGGAGCAAGAGCAGGAGGACCCCTATCTGCGACACGGCCTCGATCATGGCTTTGAGCGCGGGGGTGGCGGGAAAAATGATTTGCCGCAGTTCTGGCAACACTGCACCGAAGACCGATGGGCCCAGCACGACGCCTGCGAGCAGTTGTCCGAAAATTGCTGGTTGGCCACACCGGCTCATCGCCTCGCCGAGAAGTCGACCGACCGCGAGCAGCAGGATCAACTCGGCGACAAAGATGGTCATCGAATGGTCGGGTGTCAAAGCGCTCTCATCGGTGAGGTTCGGAAAATTTATTCCCACCATGCAGGCAAATAGACGTAACACCAAATCAGTCGATGTTGACACGCCTGTCGACGCTGTTCTCCGCAGCGAAGTGGAGACCGTGGAGGCTCCCGCAAAATTTGTCGAATGCCCGAAAAGAATATCGCGCTGCGCACTCAACCCTAGCCTGAACTTCTCCCGCCCGTGATGCGCATCGGGGCTCCGACTCAGTGAAAGTGCTTCTGCGACAAAGACTTCTTCTGCGCAGGAGGTGCTCCCCGATGCCGACAGAGTGTATCCAGGCCGAACTCGATCTGGGAAGGGTCGGCGGCCGCAAACTTGTGGGCGCCTTCGACGGCGGCGCCATCACGTCGACCGGCGGCGTGGTGCTGCTGGCCGCAGCGGATCGCGCCATCGGGCTCAGCCGGCGGCTCGCCGGTTGTTTCACCGATCTTCGAACTGACGAAATCGCTATCAAAGTACAGCCGCGCTAAGATCCTGACAGAAGTTGGTGTCAAGACGGAAGTCTACACTCGGTTCTCGACGGTCGCTGGCGGCGCTGGTTCCGCAGATACACCGCGCGATGTGCGCGGGTTTGCCGTCAAGTTCTACACCAAGGACGGCAATTGGGATCTCGTGGGCAATAACATCCCGGTGTTCTTCATCCAGGATGCCATCAAGTTCCCCGATCTCGTGCATGCCGTGAAGATGGAAGCGGACCGCGGATACTTGCAGACGTGAACGGCGATAAACGCGACGCGGCCTAATCTCGAATTCTACGATCATTGAACGCGTGGCGATCAAGTCGCCTCGCGATGTTGCGAACGCTGAGGTGAGTGTTCGAAGGGGCTGCAAGCGCGATGACAAGCCGACGGTTCGAATCGTCGATGATAAGGCGTGGGCCGCAGAACTAAAGCGAGCGCCGGCACCGGAGCAAAGCGGCGATTCCCAAGTCGTCAATCGAGCCGAGAGCGTCAGCTCAAAGAGTTCACCAGATTCTAGATTTGACGCCGCTGCAATCAGCACACAGATGCAGCCATCGCGTGTGACTAGGACCGGCTGGCCTCTTCCGATGGAAGTTGCCCTTGTTCATTGGCCATTTTTCGCCAAATCAATCTTTGCAATTCAGCAAATCTGCGTGCGGTTAGCGACACACACCGCACCGTTGCCGAAACTTACTCCAAGACCGTGACAGCAGTCGTCGAAAAAGACGTCAGGCTGGCCCTGGCCGGGTGGCTCATGTCAAGCGGCCGCAGTCATGACTGTGTACCCACCGCGCGGAGCAACTTCTCGCAGGGCCAACGCGAGGAAGAACCCCGCAAGTACGCAGAACATCCGCGCGGTGGGCTAACGACACATAGGAACGTGGGCCTGCGCCACAACGTTTATGGACAAATCTTAACTGAGGTGCGGTGGGCTTCGTGCGCGTAAAGAAGCCCAGCTCCGTGCACAGCATGACGGACGAGCTCAGCGCTTACCCTCAATCAACGTGGGAAGAGCGACGAGGTCATCGTGTTTCAGGGTGCCAGCTATTTCCGAGGATTGTCAAAAGGACAAGTTTATGGCACGTCGGCGCGCGGACTGGCGATCGACACAGCGACCGCGATGCCGGAAGAGTTTCCTGTGTTCAAGGAGTACTGGATCGAGCGCGCCCCGCCAGGCGCGCACA
>JANPGU010000127.1:0-4121 GCA_031424095.1 Gammaproteobacteria bacterium | reverse complement strand
GTGGCCGAGGCCGGCGCCAAGATGGGCAATCAGCTGCTGTCCATCAATGTGGGCAAGCAGCCGAAGGATCCGGCGCCAGTACTCACTGGTGGCGGACGCTACCTGATGGCCTGGGATCCGGTGCAGCGCAAGCAAGTCTGGAGACAGTCGCTGGGTAGCGCACGCGCGTCCGTGATGACTACTGCAGGCAATCTGGTGTTCCAGGGATCGACGATCACGGCGCCGGGCGAACCGGCAACGCCATTGGTCGCCGCCTACCGCGCCGACACTGGCGAGAGGGTGTGGAGCGCGAAGTCAGGCGCGAACATTTCCGGTGGCGCCGCGACGTACTCGATCAATGGCGAGCAGTTTGTCGCCGTGCTCGCCGGTGGCGGCGCAGCGGGCGGCGATTACTGGGCGCCGAACAATGCGCGGCTGCTGGTCTACAAGCTGGGGGGCAAGGCGGTGTTGCCGACTCCGGCAGCCTACACACGTGCGCCACTGAATCCGCCGCCCAACTTCGGTGACGATGCGCTGCGCGCGCGCGGCCAGGCCAAGTACAACGAGAACTGCGGCAGCTGTCATGGCAACGACGGCCGCGTGGGCAATCTGTTTCCGGATCTGCGTTATGCGCAGGCGCTGAACAGTCCCGAATTGTTCAAGGCCATCGTGATCGACGGCGCATTCCAGTCCAATGGCATGGTGTCATTCCGCAAGGTGGTGACGGTGGAAGAGGCCGAGGCAATCCGGGCCTACGTGGTGAGCCTCTCCAATATCGCAAAGACAGCACCGCCCGAGCCACCGCGTGTGCGCGGCGGACAGGCGGCGCAGCCGGCGGCAGGCCTTGCTGCGCCAGCACCGCCCGTGCCGGGTGCCGGGGCTGCGGTGGCGCCGGCGGCACCCGCGCTCCATCAGTAGTGAAATGCGAGCCTTGCGGCGGTGCCCGTGAGGCTCGACACTCCCGCCGTGCCAGTCCACAGTCTTTTTCCAACGCGCGTATACGCAGCCGCGCTGTCGCCGCGGCGAATTGCCACGCTGAATCCGCGGCTGCTGCACGAATGCCTGCAGCTGCGTGAGGACGATGTTGCCGGCGCGCGATGGTCGCGGCGAAGTTATCCCGGCGGCTACACATCGTATGCATCGGCCAGTCGCATGCACCAGGTGTCGCCCACCTTCGCGACCCTTGCGAAGCTGATCGATCGCCATGTGTCGCTGCTGGTGCAGGAGCTCGAATTCGATCTGGGCGACAGGGCCCTGGCGATGACCGACTGCTGGGTGAATGTGATGCCGCGCGGCGTGACCCACAGCCTGCATCTGCATCCGCTGTCGGTGCTCAGCGGCACGTACTACGTGCGCGTACCGAAAGGCGCGCCCGGACTGAAGTTCGAGGATCCGCGCCTGGACCGCTACATGGGCGCTCCGCCGCGCCAGCAGCAGGCAGCGATGCGCAATCGAGCCTGGATCGTCATGCCCGCCAGCGCCGGCAGCCTGCTGCTGTTCGAGAGCTGGCTGCGCCATGAGGTGGTCGCCAATCCGGTGGCAACCGAGCGGGTGAGCATCAGTTTCAACTACGGCTGGGGCTGATACCCTGTCGCGGAATCTCGGGTGAGACAACGGGGGACCTATGAAGCATGAACAGAACAAGCCCGGCGGCAGCGTCGATCGCCGCAATTTTCTTGGTGGCATGGCGATTTCCGCGGGCACGGTGCTGCTCGCGCAGGGCGTAACAGGTCGCGCTGAAGCTGCGGAACCTGCGCCACCGCGACCTCCAGCAGGACCCACGCTGCCGCCGGGAACGCGGCAGCAGCCGCAGCTCACCGAGTTGAAAGGCAAGACCGTGTACATCACCGGTGGCAATACCGGCATCGGCCTCGGCATCGCACGCGCGGCTGCCAATGCCGGCATGAACGTCGTGATGGGCTACATCCAGGAAGATCAGGTCGAGCCGGCCATGAAGCTGTTCAAGCCCGACCAGAAGGCGCGGGTGATCGCCATCCGCCATGACGTGACCGATCGCGATGGCTGGGTGAAGACCCTGGCCGAGATCAATGCGAAGTTCGGAAACCTGCATCTGCTGGTGAACAATGCCGGCATCAAGACGCTGCGCCAGGCGAGCCAGGTGGATGCAAAGGGCTGGGACGCTGCAGTCGCGGTGAATTTCACCGGCATCTACAACGGCTGCGCGGCAGTGATTCCGCACATGCTGGCGCACAAGGAGGGCTCGCACATCGTCACCACCTCATCGATGGGCGGCATGCTCCCGGGTGTGAACGCCGGCGTCTACACAGCCACCAAGTTTGCGTCGCTGGGCATCATGGAGGCGCTGCGCGTCGAGTTGATGGGCACCAACATCGGGACCTCCGCGTATACACCGGGCGGCGTCAGCACCGACAACCTGGGTTCCGCCGAAGGCACTGCGGTGCTGATGATGGATCCGATCGAAGCCGGGGAGCGCGTGCTCAATGGCGTGCGCAACAACGACCTGTTCATCCTGACGCATCCGGAATTCAAACCCGGCATGAAGGAGCGCTTCGATGCCATCCTGGCGTCGGTGCCGAACGAGCCGTTCCCGGAAGCGCGTGCCAAGGCCGAAACCCGCGTGCTGACGGCACCGCCGTACGCGCCGGAAATCGTGCATCGCAGCCAGCCGCGCAAGAGCTATCGGGGCTGAAGTCCACCTATCGCGGCTTGCCGAAAACGGCGTGGCGAAAGCTGCGCCGTGAGGCCCTGGAATGCGTACACTCCGTGATCAGGGCTCACTCAATCCCGGGCGAGTCATCCCGATTGAACCCGTGCCCAACAAAGCGTTTTCCGATGCTTTTCAGTGGCCTTCCGCCCGGATCTGTGGAGACCCCAAATGAATACGATTCTTCCGCTGCAGAAGTACGACGCTGCCGATCAGCGCGGTGCTGGCGAATTTGTAAGTACCCGGGCCGAGCGCCTCGCGGTGCTTGATTTCGAGCGTGCCGAACAGCGCCGCCAGCGGCAGGAAGAGCAGCGGCTCGAATCCAACGCGCCGGAAGTCCGGGTGCGCGCATGGGAACGGCTGCATGGCCTGACACTGCCGGCCGGGCCGGCGCATCCGATTCTCTCGAACATCTGCGCCGCTACCGGCCTCAGCCGCGCCGAAGTGCTGGAAGTGCAGAACCTGCGCGCTGCACGCCGTGCCGCCCGCGTCGAAGCCGACAGCATTTCCTGAAACCACCGGAATCCAATCAAGTGCGTCTGTCACGCGGCAAGAAAAAAACTGTAAAACCGGGCAAGGATGGCGAGCTGGAGCGCAGCCGCGCCATTGCTCCCACACTGGAAGCGGTCTATCCCGATGCCCGGCTGGTGCGGGTGCAGCTGGATTTTGTCTGCGAAAGCCTGCCGCATCATGCCCAGCAGGCCTTTTTGCTGCATCCGCCGGCCAAGGCGCATTTCTCCTATCCATGCCCATTCGGCGACTGCACCGGTATCTACCATCTGCAGGATGCGATTGCGACGATGCTGAAAGGCGCTGTGACCAATGGCAGCGGTTCGCTGGTCTGCACGGGCATGCGTGCGCGGGGCGGCGTGCCGGGCCAGCCATGCGGCCAGGCGATGAACTATGCAGTGGCGGTGCAGTACGCACAGGCCGTAGCGCCGGTTACACGGCGGGCGACCGGAGCCGCTGCTTCCAGATAAGTTTGGCTCCCCGGGTTGGAATCGAACCAACGACCAACGGATTAACAGTCCGACGCTCTACCGCTGAGCTACCGAGGAACACGCGGGCAGAACGCCCGTTTCAAGAGGTCGCGATTCTTCAAGAATCGGCAGCTGCCGTCAAGCCGGCAGATGCAGTATCGGATCTGCCGCTACGCGGCCCGTGACGGGCCTCTCGCCAGGGCCTGTCCCATGCGGTCCAGTGCCTTCGTCAGCGTTTCCATGCTGACTGCGAACGAAAGCCGCAGATGCCCCGGAGCGCCGAAGCCCGATCCGGGCACACCGGCGATCAGCGCCTCGCGCAGCATGAACTCGGCGAAGGCATTGTCATCACGGAAGCCGTGCTGCTGCATCGCTGCGGTGACATCCGCGAAGGCGTAGAAAGTGCCCGCGCCGGGCCGGCAGCGGATGCCGGGCAGGGCGTTGAGCCCGCTCACGAAGAAATCATGCCGCTGCTT
>JANPGU010000126.1:0-1838 GCA_031424095.1 Gammaproteobacteria bacterium | reverse complement strand
CTGGCCGGTCCCGGCCCGAACGAAGTGCTGGTCGAGATCAAGGCAACCGGCATCTGCCACACCGATGCCTATACGCTGTCGGGCAAGGATTCCGAAGGCGTATTTCCTTCCATCCTCGGGCACGAGGGCGCAGGCATCGTTCGCGAGGTCGGCAAGGCGGTCACCACCTTGAAGCCTGGCGATCATGTCATTCCTCTCTACACGCCCGAGTGCCGGCAGTGCAAAACCTGCCTGTCGCGCAAGTCGAACCTGTGCACTTCCATCCGTGCCACCCAGGGCAAGGGCGTGATGCCCGATGGTACCAGCCGTTTTTCGATGGGCGGGCAGACGCTTTATCACTATATGGGCTGCTCCACGTTCTCCAATTTCACGGTGCTGCCTGAAATCGCGCTGGCGAAGATCCGCTCGGACGCGCCCTTCGACAAGGTGTGCTACATCGGCTGTGGCGTCACCACCGGCATCGGCGCGGTGATCTACACCGCCAAGGTGGAGGCGGGCGCCAATGTGGTGGTGTTCGGCCTGGGCGGCATCGGGCTGAATGTCATCCAGGGGGCGAAGATGGTTGGCGCGGACCGCATCATCGGCGTGGACATCAATCCGGCAAAGCGCGCCATGGCGGAGAAATTCGGCATGACGCATTTCATCAACCCGAAGGAAGTCGGCAACGACAAGGTCGTGCAGGCCGTGGTCGATGCCACCGACGGCGGCGCCGATTATTCCTTCGACTGCACCGGTATCACCTCGGTCATGCGGCAGGCGCTGGAATGCTGCCATCGCGGCTGGGGCCAGTCGATCATCATCGGGGTGGCGGAATCCGGCCAGGAAATCGCGACCCGGCCGTTCCAGCTGGTCACCGGGCGCACCTGGAAGGGCACGGCCTTTGGCGGCGCCCGCGGGCGCACCGACGTGCCGAAGATTGTCGACTGGTACATGGAAGGCAAGATCCGCATCGACGAGCTGATCACCCATACGCTGCCGCTGGCGAAGATCAACGATGCCTTCCAGCTGATGCATGACGGTGAGTCGATCCGTTCGGTGGTCGTGTACTGATTTGACTTGAGGGGAGCGCGGCGTGTCGTACGTCGCGCTCCTGTGGTGCACGCGCTCCGTACTGGGGCGGCATACGACGGTTGGCCACGACCAGTAGCCTTCCTGGGGCGGGGTCAGCACATGGCACGGCCTTTGCTTTGTATGGCTCATGGCCTCAGAAGCAATGTTCAGAAACGAAACGAGCACGGGTACTGCAGACCGCAGCGCCGTGTCCCTGCCGGATCTCCCGGCACCCACCACCGTCGACCTTGGTCTGCTCAGCCGTTCGCTGGCATTCCATGTGCGCAAGGCGCAACTCGCGCTGCAACGCAAAGGACTGCGCAATATCTCGGCCCTGCATGTCGGGCCCGCCGAGTTTGGCGCGCTGGTGCTTTGCGAACAGAACCCGGGCATGGCGCAGTTCCAGATTGCCGCGGCGCTCGATATCGACAAGGCCAGCGTCGTGGCCATCGTCGATCGGCTCGAAGAACTGGGCTGGTTGCTGCGTCGTCGCAGCAACCACGACCGCCGCCGCTACGGCCTTTATCTGACCCCCGAAGGCGTGCGTCAGGTACTGATACTGCGGGCGCAGTCCGAAGAAGCGGAATCTTTCACGCGTGATGTGTTTTCGCCCGAAGAGCTGACCCAGTTGATGGGCCTGCTCGCACGTCTGGGCTGACACCACGCTACACTGGGCGTTGTGGATCAACGCCCAGAAGACACTGCAGCTGCGGGATCAAACACGGCCGGTGATGCCGGAGGCACTGCGCCGGTTGCGTCGCTGCCCGTGCGCCGCTGGCGCGCCGGCG
>JANPGU010000125.1:0-45866 GCA_031424095.1 Gammaproteobacteria bacterium | reverse complement strand
CGCCCGGCATGCGGCCGAGCAATGAACTCTTCAGGTGCACCACTTCATCATGCGACAGCGGCAGGATGAAGTTTTCGGTGTAGGCATACATCATCGCGAACGTCAGGCTGTCCTGATGATGCTTGCGCCACAGCGGATCCTGCTTGAAGTAGGCGAGCGTGTCGTGCATCCAGCCCATGTTCCACTTCATCGAGAAACCCAGGCCGCCGTGGTCCACCGGCCGGCTTACCTGTGGCCAGTCGGTGGATTCCTCCGCCATGATCACCGTGCCCGGTGCCCGCAGGTGTGTCACGCTGTTCAAAGTACGCAGGAACTCGATGGCCTCGAGGTTTTCGCGCCCGCCATGTTTGTTGGGCAGATAATTTGTGCCGCGTCCGAAATCAAGATAGAGCATCGATGCAACGGCATCGACCCGCAGCCCGTCGAAGTGGAAGTTCTCCAGCCAGAAGCAGGCGCTGGCCAGCAGGAAGCTGCGGACTTCGTGGCGTTCGTAATTGAAGATATAGGTGCCCCAGTCCTGGTGCTCACCCTTGCGCGGATCCTCGTATTCATAGAGTGCCGTACCATCGAAGCGCGCCAGGCCATGAGCGTCGCGCGGAAAATGCGCGGGCACCCAGTCCAGCAGCACGCCCACGCCTTGCTGGTGGCAGCGGTCAATGAAGTATTTCAGGTCATCGGCCGGCCCGAAGCGGCTGGTGGGCGCGAAATAGCCGGTGGTTTGATAGCCCCATGAATCATCGAGCGGATGCTCGGTGATGGGCAGCAGCTCGATATGCGTGAAGCCCATCATCTTTACATAGGGCAGCAGCTGTTCGGTGAGCTCGCGGTAGCTGAGGAACTCGCCATCGGGATGACGCTGCCACGAACCGGCGTGGACTTCATAGATCGAGAGCGGCGCGCGCAGCCAGTCGCGTTCGCGCCGCGCAGTCATCCAGGCATCGTCCTGCCAGACATGGGCTGCCTGGTCAGTAACGATGGCGGCCGTGGCCGGCCGCTTTTCCATCGCAAAGGCGTAAGGATCAGTCTTCAGGACGACGCTGCCGGTCGTCCGGCTGCGCACCTCGTATTTGTAAAGGGCGCCCACCGCAAGGCCCGGCAAGAACAGCTCCCACACGCCGCTGCCACCCAGCACCCGCATGGGCAGACGCCGGCCGTCCCATTCGCAGAAAGGCCCGACCAGGCTGACGCGCTCGGCATTCGGCGCCCAGACCGCAAAGCGAACGCCCTGCACACCATCGAACCGGGCCGGATGCGCGCCCAGCATGCGCCAGGCTTCTACATGGCCGCCCGATGCAAACAGCGCCAGATCCCCAGCCGATATGGTCGGCAGGAAGCTGTAAGGATCGATCCGCACATGTTCCTGCCCCGAATCGTCGGTCCAGGCCAGCTGCGGATGCGCATCGACGGGCGCGCTGCTCTGCAGTTCGAAGAAATCCGAATGGCCGACCCGTTCCAGTTGCCGCCCATCGGCCAGCTGCGCGCTGCGGGTTGCCGGAAGGTAGGCGCGCACAACCTTCGCCGTACCCTGCGCGTGCACGCCAAGCACACTGTGCGGATCGTGGTGCCGGCCCGCGGCAATCCGCTGCTGACCGGTTGGCTGTGAAATGCTGATAGCTCGACCTGTCGCGATTTCGCGAGTTGAAGGGGCGCGCCCCATATGCTGCCTGTGGTAAATATAGCGTGCATGGCAAAGATTTCGCGCACTTCATCTGGCCGGTACGTCAGTCGCCTGACGGGCGGCACACTTGCCATGATCATGGCCGGAGGCCGAGGCGAGCGTCTGCGGGGCCTTACGGAACATCGCTGCAAGCCGGCGACCCCGTTTGGCGGCAAGTTCCGCATCGTCGATTTCGTGCTCTCCAACTGCGTCAATTCGGGCATCCGCAAGATCTGCCTGCTCACGCAGTACAAGGGGCAGTCGCTGATCCAGCACGTGCAGCGCGGCTGGAGCTACCTGCGGGGTGAATTCGGCGAATTCATCGACGTGGTGCCTGCGCAGCAGCAGGTCAGCAAGCACTGGTACCGGGGCACGGCCGACAGCGTCTACCAGAACCTCGATTACATCCGCCAGCACCACCCCAAACATGTGCTGGTGCTGGCCGGCGATCACATCTACAAGATGGACTACGGTCCGATGATCGCCTACCACGTGGAAAGGGCGCAGACATCACCGTGGGTGTGGTCGAAGTCTCCATCCCGGAGGCCCGTGACTTCGGTGTGCTGTCCGTCACCGACTGGAACAAGGTCACCAAGTTCGCCGAGAAGCCGCCCGCGCCTGAGCCCATGCCGGGCAATCCGGATGTGGCACTGGCGTCGATGGGCATCTACGTCTTCAACGCCCAGCTGCTCGAGCAGCTGCTGATGGAAGACGCCGCCGACGACACCTCCAGCCACGACTTCGGCAAGAACATCATTCCGAAGGCCATCGAGAAGCTGCAGGTCTTCGCCTATCCGTTCCGCAATGTGCGTACGCGGGCGCAGAACTACTGGCGCGACGTTGGCACGGTCGACGCCTTCTACGAAGCGAATCTCGAGCTGGTGCACGTGTCGCCCGAACTCAATGTCTACGATGAAGAGTGGCCGATCTGGACCTATCAGGTGCAGCAGCCACCGGCCAAATTCGTGCTGGCAGACGGTGACCGGGTGGGCATGGCCGTCAACTCGCTGGTGGCTGGCGGTACGATCATCTCGGGCGCCGTGGTGCGTGAATCGCTGCTGTTTTCCGCAGTGCGAATCGAAGAGCGCAGCCAGGTCGAACGGTCGATCATCATGCCGGGCGTGCACATCGGCAGGAACTGCCTCATCCGCGGCGCCATCATCGACGAGCATTGCGACATCCCCGATGGCACGCAGATCGGTGTCGACGTGCTGCAGGATCGCGAGCGCTTCGATGTGACGCCGCGGGGCATCGTGCTGGTGACGCCGGAAACTCTGCTGGCCGCGACGATGACTCGAGGATGACGGATACGCGGCTGCCCGTTGTGCTGCTCTGGCACATGCATCAACCGCCTTATCGCGACGCCCTGTCTGGCCGCTATGTGCTGCCGTGGACCTGGTTGCATGCCATCAAGGATTACACCGACATGGCCGCGCATCTGGAAAATGTTCCGGGCGCGAAGGCCGTGGTCAATTTCACGCCGGTGCTGATCGAGCAGATCGAAGATCTTGCCGCGGCCGTGGCGAATGCCCTCACTGCTGCAGTGCCGCTGCCGGACATGCTGCTCGCCACGCTGACAGAGCTGCCCTTGCCAGCGGGCAATGCGCAGCGCCTGCAGCTGGTCACGGCCTGCATGCGCGGTGATCGCGAGAACCTGATCCTGCGGCACGCGCCGTTCGCCGAACTGGTCGACCTCGCGGTGGCAGTCAATGCGCCGGAGCGCATCGGTTATGCCTCGGACCAGCTGCTTTACGACTTGGCGGTCTGGTATCACCTGGCGTGGATGGGCGAATCCGTACGCCGGGAAGACAAGCGCGTCGCGCAGTTGGCGCAGAAGGCGCGCGGCTTCGATGCCGCGGACCGGCGCATGCTGCTGGAGCTGATCGGCGAACTGCTGGCCGGCGTGCTGCCGCGCTTTCGCGCGCTGGCCGATGCCGGCAAATGCGAGCTGGCCGTGTCACCATACAGCCATCCCATCCTGCCGCTGCTGTTTGATTTCGCCGCCGCACGCGATGGCGAGCCGGCCTGCGGCCTGCCTGTGTCTCCCGGCTATCCGGGTGGCGCCGAGCGTGCCGCCTGGCATCTGCGCCGCGCGGTGGAATGCTACGAGCGGGTGTTCGGGCGCAAGCCACGCGGCTGCTGGCCGTCTGAAGGTGCAATCAGCGTCGAGGCCGTTGGCGCCATCGAGGCGGCGGGCTTCGACTGGCTCGCCACCAGCGTGAGCGTGCTGCAGCCATCGCTGGCGCGTTCCGGCATCCGTGTGCCCGCCGAGACGGCCGAAGCCGAGAAACTGCTGAACCGCGCCTTCGCATTGCCGGGCAGCAAGCTCGCCTGTCATTTCCGTCACGACGGCATTTCCGACCTGATCGGCTTTTCCTATTCGAAATGGCATGGCGATGATGCCGCCCGGCACTTCGTGCAGGAAGTGGCTGCGCTCGCTGAGCGCACGGTAGGTGCGCAACAGCGCGTGCTGCTGATTGCGCTGGATGGCGAGAACGCCTGGGAGTATTACCCCTTCAATGGCTGGTACTTCCTCAGCGCCATGTACGAGCAGCTGGCGAAGCATCCCAATCTGCGGCTCGCAACCTTGTCGGAAGTCGTCGACGAACACCGCGCTGCCGGTATCGCGCCAACCACGTTGCCGCAGCTTCGTGCGGGCAGCTGGGTGTACGGCACCATGTCCACGTGGATGGGCGATGCCGACAAGAATCGTGGCTGGGATCTGCTCTGCGCGGCGAAGCGCGCCTTCGACGAAATCGTGGCTGCCGGGAATATTGCCGAAGTGGACCGCATGCGTGCCGAGCAGCAACTGGCGGCCTGCGAAGCCTCCGACTGGTTCTGGTGGTTCGGCGATTACAACCCGTCTGCCGCCGTGCGCGACTTCGACGAGCTGTTCCGGCATCAGCTGACCAGTCTCTACAAATCCCTTGGCCTCGAACCGCCGGCGACGCTGCTGCATTCCATCAGCATCGGTCATGGTGCGCCCGAGGCTGGCGGTGTAATGCGGCGTTCATGAGCCGCGAGCGAGTGCTTTCGCGCCGGCGTGCCGGCGTGCTGTTGCCGGCTTCCGCGCTCATGCATGGCAACGCCGGCGCCTTCGGTGCTCCCGCGCGACGTTTCATCGACTGGCTGGCCGATGCTGGATTCTCGGTCTGGCAGCTGCTGCCATTGGTGCCGGTGGACCGCAGTGGCTCGCCATACTGGGCGCGTTCCGATCGCGCTGGCAATCCCGCACTGCTGGATGCACAGGCCGCAGATCCGGGCAACGATGCCGACTTCGATGCGTGGCTGGCAGCCGAGGCGCACTGGTTGCGCGACTATCTGCTGTTCGAGGCCATCAGCGAAGAGCAGGGCGGCACGCCATGGTGGAACTGGCCACTGCCACTGCGCGACCGCGATGCCGGTGCGCTGCGTTCAGTCGAGTTGCGCCTGCAGCATCGGATGCGCGCCCTGGCGCGGCCGCAGTGGCGCTTCGATTCACAATGGGGTGCGTTGCGCGCCCACGCTGCTGCACGTGGCGTCCGCATCTTTGGCGACCTGCCCATCTACGTAGCGCCGGATTCAGTGGCCACCTGGTCCTGCCCCGATCAGTTCCAGCTGGGATCAGACGGCCGCGCGCAGGCAGTGTCCGGCGTGCCACCGGACTATTTCTCGGCCGATGGCCAGCTATGGGGCAATCCGCTCTACAACTGGAATGTGCAGCGCCTCGATGGCTTTGCCTTCTGGGTCCGCCGCTTCGCACAACAGGCCGATCGCTATGATCTGCTGCGCATCGATCACTTCCGCGCGCTGGAAGCCTATTGGGCTGTTCCGGCGCAGGCGCCCACTGCGCGCGAAGGTGAGTGGCGCAAGGCACCGGGTCACGAATTGCTCGCCACCATTGCCGCGCACCTGCCACAGCTGGAACTGGTGGCTGAGGACCTCGGCGTGATCACGCCCGAGGTCAATGCGCTGCGCCGCAGCTTTGCGCTGCCCGGCATGCGCGTGCTGCAGTTCGGCTTCGATGGCGATCCCGGCAACGTGCATCTGCCGCACCAGCACGAGGTGGACTCCATCGTCTATACGGGCACGCATGACAACGACACGACGGCGGGCTGGTACGCCCAGCTGGCACCATTCAACCGCGATCTGGTGCGCCGCTATCTGGGCCGCGGCGATCACGAGATCGTCGATGCGCTGTTGCGCGCGGCCTTAGCCTCGGTGGGCCAGCTTGCCGTACTGCCTGCGCAGGATCTTCTGCACCTGGGCAGTGAGGCCCGCCTGAACCGTCCGGGCACGGTGGCAGGCAACTGGAGCTGGCGTCTGTACGCGGAGTCACTGACGCCCGCGCTCGCGGCGCGGTATCGTGACCTGGTACACCTGCACAACCGGAGCTGCTGATCATGAAACTGCGCGCCCTGATGGCCTGCCTGGCGCTGGTGCTGGCGAGCGGCTGTGCCCTGGTTCCCAAGTTCAAGGAGCCGCATCTCGAGGTCATCAATGTCGAGATGCTCAAGGGCGACCTGCTGCGGCAGGAACTGCGGGTGCGGATGCGGGTGCAGAATCCCAATGATCGCGCACTGCCCGTGAAGAGCATCGAATACCAGGTTGAAGTTGCCGGCGAGGCCTTTGCACACGGTGAGTCCGAGCGCGATTTCGTGGTGCCCGCGAATGGCGAGAAGGAATTCGATGTGAGCGTCACGGCCAATGCGGCGTCGGCGCTGCTGCGGATGCTCGGCGGTGGCCGCAAGCTCGATGTCGTGGAATACCGCATCACGGGCAAGTTGCTGCTGGCTGCCGGGATGTTGCGCAATGTGCCCTTCAGCCAGAAGGGCGAGTTCAAACTGCGCTGATCATCCGCTCGTACAGCGATTCATAGTCGCCTACACGTCGCTCCCACGAGAAATCCTGGGCCATGGCGTTCTGCACCAGCTGCTGCCACAACGGCTTCTGGACATGCCAGGCGAGCGCCGTCTCCACCGCCCAGGTCACCGCCGCAGCGTCGTAGTCGTTGAACACGACGCCTGTGCCGCTGCCGCTGGCCGGATCAAAATGCTGCACGGAATCCGCCAGCCCGCCGGTGCGGCGCACGATCGGAATGGTGCCGTAGCGCAGGCTGTACATCTGGTTGAGCCCGCATGGCTCGTACTGCGAAGGCATCAGGAACATGTCGCTGGCTGCTTCGATCCAGTGCGCCAGCTCTTCGTTGTAGCCGCTGTAAAAGGTCACGCGTGTGGGATGCGTGTGCGCCAGATCGCGGAAGAACTTCTCGTACGCCGGCTCGCCGCTGCCGAGCACGGCGCAGAAGAAATCATGTTGCGCCAGCAGCGTTGGCAGCGCCGCGATGACCAGGTCGAAACCTTTCTGCGGCGTCAGGCGGCTGACCATGCCCAGCAGCGGTGAGCGGCTGCGCGCCGGCGTGGCAAGCCCGGTGCGCTGCAGGAATTCCTGCTTGAGCGCGTTCTTGGTTTCCAGCGTACCGGCACTGAAATGCTGCGGCAGGAATCTGTCGCGCTCCGGATTCCATTCGTCGTAATCCACGCCGTTCAATATCCCGCTGAGCACCCCGGCGCGCGTCTGCAGCAGTGCTTCAAGGCCATAGCCATAGGCCGGAGTCTGTATCTCCAGCGCATAGGTCGGGCTCACCGTGCTCACATGATCGGCGTGCGCGATGCCTTCGCGCAGCGGGTTGATGCGCCCGGCGGCCAGCTCGGCGGCATCCAGCAGACTGTTTGCCGCGCCAAGGCCGGTGTCGGCGCGGTCCAGGGCACTGAACATGCCCTGATAGGCGATGTTGTGGATCGACATCAGGCTGCGCGTTTCGCGGAACAGCTGGTCCCAGGCATAGACCGTGCGCAGCAGCAGCGGTCCAAGGCCGGTGTGCCAGTCATTGCAATGCAGGATCTGCGGCGCAAAGCCCATGCGCTGGCAGCTGAGAAAGGCGGCATGCGTCAGCAGCAGGAAGCGCAGATGTTCGTCAGCGGCGTTGCTGTAGATCGAGTCGCGATCGAACACTGCCGGCGCATCGACCAGATAGATCATGCTGCGCGAGCCCGGCAGGCGCGCGGTATAGACCGTGAAGCGCAGCGCATGCGCGCCCAGCTGCAGCGGGATGTCGCGCAGGAACTCAACCGGCCACATGTCGAGCTGGCGACGGTCCACCTGCCGGTACAGCGGCATGAACAGCCGCACGTCGTGACCCGCGTTATGCAGGTATTTCGCCAGTGCGCCGGCGACATCCGCAAGTCCGCCGGTCTTGGCCAGCGGGGAGACTTCGGAAGCGATGAAGCAGATGCGTAAGGGCATGTGTGGAAGTGTAGCGGTATCATGTGTCGATGCAGCGTACGCTGGTCATAATGGCCGTATTCCTGTTGGTGGTGGCGGCGCTGGGCGTCGGCGTGCTGGCATCGCACTGGCCGTTCTGGAATCGCGCCTGGCAGTGGCAGCAGGCGGAAAACGGGTGGCCGGAACGCCTGCCTGGCCCGACCCGGGTGCTGCGCGGCGGCGCGATTGCGCTGCCAATCGACCTGACTGCCGACTCGGCGCTGATCGGGATTGCCGGCGGCGCGTCCACGCGCCTGCTGCTGCAGGCTGGCGCCAACGGCCGCGGCAGTTCCTACTTCGCGCCCGGTGTCAGTGCCCGGACAATGGTGGACGGACGGGGCCTCGCGGCGGGTCTGCTGGCGCCGTTGTACGGAATTCTTGGCCGCAGCCATCCCGGGCTGCTCGATCTGCCGCTCGGTGCGCACCTCAGGACCTGGCGGGCGCTGCCACGTGGCGCCATCACGCCACGCCAGCTGCTGTGGCAATTGAGCGGATTTCCTGCCGGGGCCTTTCGACCCCTTAATCCGGCCAACCTGCGAGCGCAGCTCGCATCCGGTCCGGATTTCGAACGGGCCGCCCTGCATTGGCAGAGCGGTTACCCGCCGGGCTCACATTTCGAACCCTCGCCCGTGAACGCGCAGTTGCTGGCGGTACTGGCGGCAAGGGTTGAGGCGACGTCCTATGCGCAGCTCCTGGAGCAGCGGCTCTGGTCGCAGCTGGCGGCCCATGATGCGGTCGTGTTGCTGGATCGGCCGCGGGGTGCTATCGCGGCGCATTGCTGCATGACGGCTGCTGCTGCCGACTGGTTGCGACTGGGGCTGCTGCTGGCCAGCGATGGCCGGATCGGCGCGCGGCAACTCCTGCCAGCAGGTCTGGTCGCCGAAATGACCGTGGACTCGCCGGTGCATGCTGGCTTTGGTCTGGGATATCGCCTGGCCGAAGATTCCGCCGGCGGGCGCGTCCTGATCCTGGAAACCACTGGCCGGCAGTTGTTGGTCTCAACCGCAATGCGCAGCGCAGTGCTGTGGGTGGGCGAGGGCGCACCGCCGCCACTGCAGCGAATGCTCGTCATGTTGCAATCGCAAGGCGCGTGACAGCGCGATGACGAAATAGTTCCAGCACTAAACTGCTGACTGCGATCTGAAGCCAATGCAATAATCCGCGCAATATGGCCGAAGCGCGCACAGTAGTCACCGGAATCAGCGTAGTCGTCGCACTCTTGTGCGCGGGCTGGGCTGTTTATGCAGTCAAGCACAAACCCGCAGCGGGTGGACCACAGGCGCAGGGCCGCCAGCAAGGTCCGGGAGGAGGCGGCCCAGGCGCAGGCCGCGTGGCACCTATCGTGTCGGTCATCACCGCGGCGGTGCAGAATCGTTCCATCAAAGTCGGCATCGAAGCCATCGGCACGGCCAATTCCAATGAAGCCGTCAGTGTCAGCTCCAAGACCAGCAACATCGTCACCGCGATCCACTTCAGTGATGGCCAGAAGGTGAACGCCGGCCAGGTGCTGGTGGAACTCGATCGCGAACAGGCGGTGGCAGACCTTGCGGCCACTACGGCGGCATTCGAAGAGAGCCGCAGCCAGTTCAATCGCAGCCGCGAACTGCTGGCCACGCAGGCTTTGTCGAAGGCGCAGTACGAGCAGCTCGAAGCCACGATGAAGGCGAATGAAGCACGCGTGGCGGCCTCGCGCGCGCGGCTGGCCGACACCTACATCCGCGCACCTTTTTCGGGCCGCGTTGGTTTGCGTCGCGTGAGCCCCGGTGCGCTGATCAGTCCGGGCACCGTCATCACCACGCTCGACGACACCAGTGCCATCAAGGTCGACTTCGCGGTGCCGGAACTCAATGTCGGCAATCTGCGCGCCGGCCAGATGGTGCAGGCGCGCACGGTCGCCTATCCCGGTCGCAAGTTCACTGGCCGCGTGCTGAGCGTCGATTCACGCGTGGACTCTGCCACCCGCGCCGTGATGGTGCGTGCCGTAGTGCCCAACCAGGATGCGGCGCTCAAGCCCGGCATGTTCCTGACGGTGGAGCTGGCGCAGGAAAATCGCCCCGGCCTCGTCATTCCGGAAGAGGCGCTGGTGCCCGAGCAGGCGCGCCAGTTCGTGTATGTGATCGACGGTGCCGTGGTCAGGAAGCGCGAAGTCATGCTGGGCCGGCGCGAGCCGGGCTTCGTCGAAATCACCAACGGCCTGGTCGCCGGCAACCGGGTGGTGGTGGAAGGCACGCTTAAGCTGCGCGATGGCGACGGCGTGCGTGAAATGGCGTCGACCGCGCCGGGCGGCGGTCCTGCTGCTCCAGCCGCGCCTGTCAGCGCGGCCGCAACGCCCTCGTCATGAACATTTCCGAGGTCTCCATCCGGCGACCAGTGTTCGCCACCGTCCTGTCGCTGCTGCTGCTGATCGTCGGAGTGATGGCCACGCTGCGGCTGTCGATCCGGGAATATCCCGATATTTCGCAGCCGGTGGTCAGCATCAATGTGAACTATCGCGGTGCCAACGCCGCGGTGATCGAAACCCGCGTCACGCAGCTGATCGAGAACGAAGTCGCCGGCCTTGAAGGCGCGGACAAGCTCACCTCGCAGAGCCGCGACGAACGCGCCTCGATCAGCGTGCAGTTCAATGCCGACCGCGACATCGACTCCGCCGCCAACGACGTGCGCGACCGCGTGACGCGCATCATGGCGCGACTGCCCGATGAGGCCGATCCGCCGCAGATCGAGAAGGTGGAGAGCGGTGCCGATCCGGTGCTGTTCATCATCCTTTCCAGCAGCGCGCGCAACGGACTGCAGCTCACCGACTTTGCCGAGCGCTATCTGGTCGACCGTGTTGCCGCGGTGCCTGGCGTTGCCAATGTGCAGATCTATGGCGGACGTCGCTATGCGATGCGCGTTTGGCTGGACCGCGGCGCCATGGCGGCCCGCCAGGTGGCTGTTACCGACATCGAGGCCGCATTGCGCGCCGAGAACATCGAATTGCCCGCTGGGCGCATCGAGTCGCGACAACGTGAATTCACGCTGCGCACCGACACCTCGATGCGCACCGAATCCGACTTCCGCAATCTGGTAGTCGGTCGCGGCGTGGATGGCTATCTGGTTCGACTGGGCGAGGTCGCCACCGTGCAGATGGCAGCCGAGAACCAGCGCAGCGGTTCGGCTACCAATGACGGTCCGGCGTTGCTGTTGCCGGTGACCGCGCTCTCCACGGCTAACGTGCTCGAAGTGGCATCGGCCGTGAAGAAGGAAATGGCGCTGATCCGCGATACCTTGCCGAAGGACATCAAGTTCGAGGTCAACATCGACAACTCGGTGTTCATTCTCGAGTCGATGAAGAAGGTGATGATGGCGCTGGCAGAGACCGGCATCATCGTGCTGCTGGTGATCTTCCTGTTCCTGGGCAGCGTTCGTGCCACGCTGATTCCCGCCGCGACGATTCCGGTTTCCATTCTGGCCGCCACCATCGTGATGGCGGCGCTGAACTACTCGATCAACACGCTGACGCTGCTGGGCGCAGTGCTCGCCATCGGCCTTGTGGTTGACGATGCCATCGTCGTGCTCGAAAACATCGTGCGCCGGATCGAGGAAGGTGAGCCGCCGCTGCTGGCTGCCATGAATGGCAGTCGCGAGATCAGCTTCGCGGTGATCGCCACCACGATGGTGCTGGTGGCGGTGTTCCTGCCCATCTCGTATCTGCAGGGCACAGTCGGCAAGCTGTTCAGCGAGTTCGGTGTCTCCGTGGCTGCTGCGGTCGTGTTCTCGGCGCTGGTTGCGCTGACGCTGACGCCGATGATGACTTCGAAGCTGTTCGCGAAGGGCATCCATCGCGGCCGTTTCGCAAGTTCGGTCGACGATGCCTTCAAGTCGTTTGCGGCGATGTACAGCAACCTGCTGCGCTGGTCGCTGGGCGGCGCGCGCCCCGTACTGCTGCTTTCATTCGCGGGCGTCTCCGCGGCGGTGGCCATCTCGCTGCTGGTGGCGGGCTGGCCGTGGTCCGGCATGCGGCTGCCGCAGGAACTGGCACCGCAGGAAGACCGCGGGCGCATACAGATATTCGTGCAGGCACCCGAAGGTTCCAGCCTGGAATATACGCAGCGCCAGCTGAACGTGGTGGCCGCAATTGCTACGGACGAAGTGGATCGCGGCAATGCTTCGCGCGTCATCCAGCGCACCGGCAATTTCAACAGCCAGGCTGCGGTGAATTCCGGCATGGTCATGCTGCCGCTGAAACTCTGGGGCGAGCGCCCGGATTCTGCGGCCGCCATCGTGCGCCGCATGCAGCAGCGGACGCAGGATATTCCCGGCGCGCGCGTGATCCCGCGCACGCCCGGTGGCCTGGGCGGCAACGGCAAGCCGGTGCAGATCGTGCTGCAGGGACAGGAATACTCGGCGCTGGCAAAGGTTGCGGACCGGGTCATGGCGGCCGCGGCGAGCAATCCCGGCCTCTCGAACCTCGAAGTGGATTACCAGGAGCGGCAGCCACAGCTGCTGGTGGGCATCGATCGCAACAAGGCCGCCGATCTTGGCGTCTCGCTGGGCAATGTCGCGCGTGCGCTCGAGACCATGCTGGGTTCACGCGTGGTCACCACGTTCCAGATGGGCGGCGACGAATACAACGTGGTGCTGCAGGCGCGTGACGAGCAGCGCGCCTCGGTCAACGATCTGGACAACATCTATGTGCGCTCCGACAAGACCCGCGAGCTGGTGCCACTGGCAAGCGTGGTGAACGTTTCGGAAACCGGCGCAGCCTCCGAGCTGCGGCGCTTCAACCGCACGCGCTCGGTGACCGTGACCGCGAACCTGGCTGCCGGGTACTCGCTGGGCGAGGCGCTCGACTACATGGGTGAGGTCGTGCGCGCGCAGCAGCAGGACGTGCCGGTGCAAATCGATTACGACGGCGAATCGCGCGAGCTGAAACGCGCGTCCGGCGGACTGCTGCTGACCTTCGCCTTCGCGATGCTGATCGTCTATCTCGTGCTGGCCGCGCAGTTCGAGAGCTTTGTGCATCCGCTGGTCATTCTGGCCGCCGTGCCGATGGCGCTCACCGGCGCCCTGTTCGGTCTGTGGCTGTTCGGATCCTCGCTGAATATCTTCAGCCAGATCGGCGCGGTCATGCTGATCGGCATTGCCAGCAAGAACGGCATCCTGATCGTCGAATTCGCCAACCAGCTGCGCGATCGCGGCAGTGAATTTGTCGAGGCGATCATCGAGGCGGCCACGGCGCGCCTGCGCCCGGTGCTGATGACCACCCTGGCCACGGCAGCCGGTGCGGTGCCATTGATGATCGCCACCGGCGCCGGTGCCGAAAGCCGCCAGTCCATCGGCGCGACGGTGTTCTTCGGCTCGGTGTTCGCCGTTGCGCTGACGCTGTTCGTGGTGCCGGCACTGTATGTAAAGATCGCCCGCAACACCCGGTCGCCGCAGTACCTGTCCAGGATCATTGACCGGCTGCGCGGCGCGGAGAAGCCGCTTCCGGCAGGCGCAACGGCTGGCCCGGCGACTCCCGCCACCCCCGCCTGACGGGGCGGAGCGGGGCGTTCGGGCTCGCTGGGCCGCCCGCGCCTTCGTCCTGGGTGGAGGTGCCAC
This sequence comes from Gammaproteobacteria bacterium, assembly GCA_031424095.1. Taxonomy (GTDB): domain Bacteria; phylum Pseudomonadota; class Gammaproteobacteria; order Steroidobacterales; family Steroidobacteraceae; genus ZC4RG30. Next base: position 32,323 of record JANPGU010000125.1, on the reverse strand, counting down.
GGGCTCGTGGTTCAACGGTAGAATCGGTCCCCCGCCGGGCCTTACGCCCTGGCACGGAAGCCATGGCAGGAACCCCCTACAAACAGCTCGAGCAGGAGTGGCAGCGACTGCATGCCTTCAGCGGCGCGCTGTCGCTGCTGCGCTGGGATGCGGCCGTCATGATGCCGCGCGGCAGCGCCGATGTGCGCGGCGAGCAACTGGCTGCGATCGAAACCGAACAACATGCCTTGCTCACGTCACCCAAGGTGAGCCGGCTGCTCGAACGTGCCCAGGCAGGCAGTGCCGAGCTTGATGCATGGCAGGTCGCCAACCTGCGCGAGATGCTGCGCCAGCGCGACCACGCCATCGCGACGCCGGTGTCACTGATCTCGCGGCTGGCACGTGCCACCTCGGTAGCCGAGGTGCGCTGGGCAGAGGCGCGTGAGAAGCAGGACTTCAGCATCTTCGCACCGCATCTTGAAGAGGTGCTGCAGCTGGTGCGCGACAAGGCCGCGCTGCTCGGACAGGCGCGCAACCTGGGCCCGTATGACGCGCTGATGGATGGCTATACGCCAGGGATGCGCAGCGCCGAGATCGATACCGTATTCAAGGCGCTGGCGCGCCGGTTGCCGTCGCTGATCCGCGAAGCCATCGAGCGGCAGGCATCGGTGCAGGCCCTGCCCATCGCGGGAAAGTTTTCCGGCGGCAGGCAGCGCGCGCTGATCACCGAGGTGATGAAGGCGTTTGGATTTCCCTTCGACCGCGGGCGACTCGACGAGAGCGATCATCCCTTCACCGAAGGCGTGGCGGGTGATATCCGCGTCACCACCAAGCTCGATCCGGCCGATCCCTTCAAGGGACTGCTGGCCGCGTTGCATGAAACCGGGCATGCACTGTACGACATGGGCGTGCCGCGCGAATGGCGCGGCCAGCCAGTGGGCAAGGAACGTGGCATAGCGCTGGAAGAGAGCCAGTCGTTGCTGATCGAAATGATCATCTGCCGCAGCCGGCCATTCCTCGCCTACCTGCGGCCCCTGCTGGAGAAGCATTTCGCCGTCAGCGGTGCGGAGTGGGAGCCGGGCAATCTCTATCGGCTGCTGACGCAGGTGCGTCGCAGTGCCATCCGCGTGGATGCAGATGAACTCACGTACATCATGCACATCCTGCTGCGCTATGGCATCGAGAAGGACCTGATGGACGGCAAGCTCGCGGTGCGCGATCTGCCCGAAGCCTGGAACCACGGCATGCGCGACAGGCTGGAGCTGACGCCGGCCAACGCGGCCGAAGGGTGCCTGCAGGACGTGCACTGGGCGCATGGCGCCTTCGGCTATTTTCCCTCGTATGCCATCGGCGCGGTCATCGCGGCTCAGCTCTACGAGAGCATGCGCGCGGCCACCCCCGAACTGGACGCCCGCATCGAGCGCGGTGACCTCTCGGTGGTACGCAACTGGCTGGCGAGCAAGGTACATGCAGAAGGTGCCCGACTCCCCCCACGCGAACTCGTGCAGCACGCCACCGGCAAACCTCTGACTGCCGCTGCTTCGCTGCGCTATCTCGAAGCCCGTTACCTCGAGGAAGCACGATGAGCGTGCCCGCCACCGCACTGCCCCTGTCGTCAACCAAGCGCAAGCTCGGCGCGCAGCTGCGCGGCCTCGTGGGCAAGGCCATCGAGGATTACGCGATGATCGCCGAGGGCGATCGCGTGATGGTGTGCCTCTCTGGCGGCAAGGATTCCTACACGCTGCTCGACATGCTGATGTCACTGCAGCGCAGCGCGCCGGTGAACTTCTCGCTGATCGCCGTGAACCTGGACCAGAAGCAGCCGGACTTTCCCGCCGCAGTGCTGCCGGACTACCTGCGGTCGCTGGGCGTTGATTTCCATATCATCGAGCAGGACACCTACAGTGTCGTGAAGCGGCTGATCCCGGAAGGCCGCACCATGTGCAGCCTGTGCTCGCGCATGCGGCGCGGCGCGCTGTACCGCTACGCCGCCGAGAATGGCATCACCAAGGTGGCGCTGGGCCATCATCGTGATGACATCGTCGAGACGCTGTTCCTCAACCTGTTCTTCGGCGGCAAGCTCAAGGCCATGGCGCCCAAGCTGCGTTCCGAGGATGGCCGCCACATCGTCATCCGACCGCTGGCCTATGTGGCCGAGCGCGAGATCGCGCGCTATGCCAGTGCGCATGAGTTTCCGATCATTCCCTGCAATCTCTGCGGCTCGCAGCAGAACCTGCAGCGCATGGTGGTGAAGAAGATGCTGGCGCAGTGGGAGACGGAAAATCCCGGCCGCATCGAATCGCTGATGACGGCACTGCGCAATGTCGAGCCTGCCCATCTGGCCGACACCAGCCTGTTCGACTTTGCCGGCCTGGCGGCGGTGCCGACTTGACCGCGAAGCTGGCCAATGCCGGCACCGCGAGTCGCGCCTGGCAACGACTGCCGGACGCGGAGTTGCTGCAATTGCGCTTCTGTGACCTGCGGCTGCGCTTCACCGGCACGCCGCTGCAGCGGCGCCTGAAAGGCGTGTACGGCGAGATGGAACGCCGCGGCCTGCACTTCCGGCCGCATATGTGGCTGGCCGAGGAATGGTTCTCACCCGATGGCATTCCCGGCATCGCCGTGCCGTTCTATCTCGCGCACCCGCGTTTGCTGCGCCTCGAACGCCGCATGATGCGGCAGGCGGAAGGCGGCACTGCCAGCTGGATGATGCGCATCCTGCGCCACGAGGTCGGCCATGCCATCGATACCGCTTACCGGCTGCGCTACACGGGGCGCTTCCGCGAGATCTTTGGTCCCGCCTCACTGCCATACCCCGATTCGTATCGCGCCAAGCCGGGCAGCCGACGCTTCGTGCAGCACCTGGGTGACTGGTATGCACAGAGCCATCCCACCGAGGATTTCGCCGAAACCTTTGCGGTGTGGCTGAAGCCCAACTCCGACTGGCGCCGCACCTATGCCGCATGGCCGGCCTGGGAAAAGCTGCAGTTCGTCGACGGCATCATGCAGGAAGTCGCCAGCAAGCCTGCACTGGTGCGCAGCCGCGCCCATTTCGAGCCGCTGCGCGAAAACCGGCGCACGCTGGCAGACCATTACCGCGAAAAACTCGCGCGCCAGAACGACTGGCGCAGTGAGGCCGCGGATGGCCTGATGCTGCGCGTGTTCGCGCGGCAGCAGAAGCGGCGCGGGGCCGCGCCAGCGGCCTCGTTCCTGCGCAGTCATCGACGCGAACTGCTGGCTGCCACGAAGCAGGTCAGCGATGCGGATTCCTACATGCTGCATCAGGTACTGCGACTGGCCATCGACCGTTCCGATAATATGCAGCTGTACCTGAGAGGTTCGCAGCGCAATGCCCTGCCACATGCGCGCTGGCTGCTGGGCAGCCTGGCGCGGGTGCTGGGTGAAAAGGAACGGCCACAGCTGAATCTATGAAGCCTTCGCGAGTCCTGGTCGTACTGCATCCCAGCCTGATGCCCCCCGATAGTCTCGACGGCCAGAGCGCCAAGGACATCGAGGAATGGCGCACGGAGTTCGACGTCATCCAGACGCTGCGTGGTTCCGGGCACGAAGTCCGCGCGCTGGGCGTGCTCGACAACATCACCGAGCTGCGCATCACCATTGCCGAGTGGCAGCCCGACGTGGTGTTCAATCTGCTGGAAGAATTCGACGGCATCGTCAGCTACGACCAGCATGTCATCGCCTTCCTTGAAATGCTGCGCCAGCCCTACACCGGCTGCAATCCGCGTGGCCTGCTGCTGTCGCGCGACAAGGCGCTGTGCAAGCAGGTGTTCGCCTTCCACCGCATCTCGACGCCGCAGTTCGCCGTGTTCCGTCGCGGCCAGCGCGTGACGCTGCCGCGCCGGCTGCGTTTTCCGCTGTTCGTGAAATCCAGCACCGACGATGCCTCGCTGGGCATTTCGCAGGCGTCGGTGGTGGAAGACGCCGCGCGCCTCAAGGAACGCATCGAATTCGTCCTCGAGCAGCACAAGTCCGATGTGCTGGTGGAGGAATACATCGAGGGCCGCGAACTGTATGTGGGCATGCTGGGGAACGAGCGCCTGACGCGGTTCCCGGTCTGGGAGCTGAATTTCGGCAGCATGTCCGCCAGTGGCGTTGGCAGTGACATCGCCACGCGCAAGGTGAAATGGGACGTCAAATATCGCGCCAAGCATGGCATCGACAGCGCACCGGCGCGCGATCTGCCGGCCGGTGCCGAAACGCAGCTCGACCGCCTGTCGCGGCGCATTTACCGTGCGCTGGGGCTGACCGGATACGCGCGCATGGATTTCCGCATGCGCGCCGATGGCAGCATCTACGCGCTCGAAGCCAATGCGAATCCACATCTGGCGCAGAACGAGGATTTCGCCCGTTCCGCCGCGCTCGCCAAGCGCGACTATTGCGGGCTGCTCGATTCGATCGTGAAGCTCGGGCTGACCTATCCGGCGCAGTGGCGGGTGATGTATGGCAGTTGATACCAGGATCGGCCTTATCGCAGTGCTGGCGGTGCTGCACGTTGGCTGCGCGCCGCAGCCGAAGCGCGATGAGGTCCTGGTGAACGAGCTGGTCGTAACCCTGGCCGGCAGCTACGACAACATCGCGCAATCACGCAACAGCAGCGAACATCCCGCGCTGCGGCTGATGGTGGTGCCGGTGCAGGCGCCGGCAGTCGGCGATCACGTCTTCTACGTGCAGGAGATGGCCGCCGACGATCCGCGCCGCGTGCTGACGCAGCGGGTGTATGTGCTGAACGGCGTGCCGGGGCGCGAGCAGGCCATCCTCACGCAACTGGATCTGAACGAGCCGCTGCGCTGGCGCGACGGTCACCTGCATCGCGAAGTGTTCCGCAGCCTGCTGACACAGGACATGCGCGTGCGGCCCGGCTGCGACATGCTCTGGACCCGCAAGCCTGTGGACAACCCTGCCGACAAGGACAAGCCGAAATACGCAGGCTTTGTTGCCACCACCGGCAGCACCTGTCGCACTGCATCGCGCAGCACGGGTGAAACGCTGAAGGTGGAGCAGCGCATGGAGCTCAATGCCGACGGCCTGGCCGTGTTCGAGCAGCAGCGCGACGCAGCCGGTGTGCTGGCCTTTGGCGACCTCACCGACCCGTATTTCCGCTACGCCCGGCGCGCCGATGCACCCTGGTAGCTGCGCATCCGCGTGAGCAGCTCCTGAAGGTCATGCGCGGCATCTTCTTCCGCCACGTGCTGCGCGACATCCTGCTCGCCACCTTCGTCGTGGGGCTGGTGCTGCTGGTAGTGCTGCTGACCTACCAGCTGGCCTTTGTGCTGGGCCGGGCGGCCGATGGCCAGGTGCCTGGCGCCGTGGTGCTGCATCTGGTGATGCTGTCGCTGCGGGGTAATCTCAACATCATCCTGCCCTTTGCCGTGCTGCTGGGCACCACCCTGGGGCTGGGCCGGCTCTATCACGAGAGCGAGATCACGGCGGCGCAGGCCTGCGGTGTCGGCGTTCACACGCTGTATGCCGCGGCCGGTGTGGTGACCTGCGCCGCTGCCTTGCTCGCGGCGTGGATGGCTTTCGTCGATGGTCCGGCGGCGGCGCGCGATGTCATGAAGCTGCGCACCGAAGCATTGCGCACGGCCGTGACACGCGGCCTGATCCCCGGGCGGTTCCGATCGCTGGGGCATGGCGCGACGCTGTACTTTCGGGCCCAGGATGCCGATGGCGCCCTGCGCGATGTCTTCCTGGAGCGCGACATGCCCGCCGGGACCGGCCGCAGGGCGCGCATGCAGGTCGTGCTCGCCGCCAGCGCCCGCTACGCGGTGTCGCCTGACAACAATGCGTACACCATCGACCTGACTGACGGCCGGAACTACGATGGTGTGCCAGGCGAGGGGGCCTGGCGCATCACGCAGTTCCGCGTGCAGACCATTCGCGTGCCCACGCCCCAGGCAACCCTGCCTGGCAAGCCACGCGTCGACGTGCTCGACAATGCCGTGCTGCTGGCCTCAACCGATCTGCGCCTGCGGGGCGAGCTGCATTGGCGCATCGCCTGGGTGCTGGACGTGATCGTGCTGGGAATGCTGGCGGTACCACTGGCGCGCCTGCGACCGCGGCAAGGGCGCCATGCCCGCGTGCTCTGGGCGGTACTGCTGTTCGCCATATATGCCGGCCTGTTGACGGCCGGTCGAACGATGCTTGAACGCGGCGCCGTGCCGCAGGCGCTGGGGCTGTGGTGGGTGCATGGGGTGGCCGTGCTGCTCGGCCTTGCCGTGCTGCGGCTGCCGGCCTTGCGCGCCGCCGTCTGGCGGCGGCTGCAGGCGGATTAGGGCTTGCGCAGTTTCGGATCCGTGTCGACGTCTTCCTCGCGCAGGCCCTTTACCTGCTGCGTGGTCTTGATCCATTCCGACAATTGCCGCAGGTCAACCCGCGGCTTGCGGATGCGCGCCGTGTCGCTGCTGGCGACGGTGCGTTCGTACGGATTGTAGGCACCGCCGCTCATGGTCACGCTGCGTTTGCGGGCCGGGTTGTAATCCACGACCTCGAGCTTCGCCGGCATTTCCTTTTCCGGTTCCTGCTCTTCCGGCACAAACAGCGTGAATCCGTCTGGTTTTTTGCTGGCCATGATGTAACCGCATTATCACCCCAGTTGCCGAATCAAAATAGTCGATTGGTTCACACAACTATTGTCAAACAGGGCAGCGAACCTGGGCGCGGAGCAGGCCGATCACGGTTTTGCCATCCCGGAACTCGCCGTCCAGCGCCTGCCGCACAGCCTGCTCAAGCGCAATCCAGTGCACCTCGATGACCTCGTGGCGCTCGTGCTGACTGGGCACGCTGCGCAGGTCGCGCGCGAGATACAGATGAATGGTTTCCGCGAAGACGCCGGGCGAACTGAGAATGCTGCCCAGGTCTTCCCAGTGGCCCGCTTCGCAACCGGCTTCCTCGACCAGTTCGCGTCGCGCGGTTTCTGCCGGCGGCTCGTTCGGTTCCAGACGGCCGGCGGGTAATTCCCACACCCAGCCTTTGGCGGCCGGGCGGTACTGACGCAGCATGCACACGCGGCGCCCGGCATCGATCGCGACTATGGCGGCGCCTCCCGGGTGGTGCACGATCTCATAACGTGCCGTCTCCCCGGTGGGAAGGAGTACCTGCTCGACATTGACGGTGATTACGCGGCCGCGGAATACGGTTTCGATCTGGTTCACGTCTGGCCTCTCATTTATTGGCTATAGTTGAACTCGATTATGTCGAGTACCGCAACCCATCTCGAAGCCCTGAACAATGCGCAGCGCAAGGCCGCCGGTTTTGGCGAACCCGTAGAAAGTGGCCCGCTGCGCGCCGGGCCGCTGCTGGTCATCGCCGGCGCCGGCACGGGCAAGACCAACACGCTGGCACACCGCGTGGCGCACCTGGTGCTCAATGGCGTCGACCCTTCACGCATCATGCTGGTCACGTTCACGCGGCGCGCCGCGGTCGAGATGCGCCGCCGTACACTCGAGATCCTGCGCAAGGCCATGGACGACACCCTGGGCGGCAAGTCCCAGGCCATCGCGCAGCGCCTGACCTGGACGGGGACATTCCATTCACTTGGCAACCGGTTGCTGCGGCATTACGCGCCCCAACTGGGGCTGGATCCGAACTTCAACGTCATCGATCGCAGTGATTCCGCCGATCTGCTGGACCAGATCCGCACCGAACTGGGGTTCGCGGGCAAGGAGCAGCGCTTTCCACGCAAGGACACCTGCCTCGCCATCTATTCGCATCGCGTCAATACCCAGAAGCCGCTCACCGATACGCTGCAGTCGCAGTTTCCCTGGTGCCTGCAGTGGGAACAGGACCTTACCAAGCTGTATCGCACGTATGTGGAGCGCAAGCAGAAGCTCGGACTGCTCGATTACGACGACCTGCTGCTGTACTGGAACCTGCTGGTCTCCGAACCGAAGCTCGCGAAGCATGTCGGCGCGCATTTCGATCACATCCTGGTCGACGAATACCAGGACACGAACAACCTGCAGGCACGCATCCTCGATGCGATGAAGCCGGATGGCGCTGGCCTGACCGTGGTCGGTGATGACGCGCAGGCCATCTATTCATTCCGTGCCGCAGCGGTCGAAAACATCCTGGGTTTCGCCCAGCGCTACACGCCACCCGCCGAAGTCGTGCCGCTGGGCCAGAACTATCGTTCCAGCCAGGCGGTGCTCGATGCGTCCAACGCATTGATGGCCGAGGCGCCGCGCCAGTACCGCAAGCACCTGCTGGCAGTGCGCGGCGGCGGCACCACGCCCAGATACGTGAGCGTCGACGACCTGGACTCGCAGGCCGAATACGTGGCAACGCAGATTCTGCAGCGGCGCGAAGCCGGCATCGTGCTGAAGCGGCAGGCGGTGCTGTTCCGCAGCGCCAGCCACAGCGATCTGCTCGAAGTGGAGCTCACGCGCCGCAAGATTCCATTCGTCAAGTACGGCGGCCTGAAGTTTCTGGAAGGTGCGCACGTCAAGGACCTGATCGGCGTGCTGCGCTGGGCCGACAATCCGCGCAATTCACTGGCTGCCTTCCGCGTGTTGCAGTTGCTGCCGGGGATGGGGCCGGTGAACGCGCGCTGGACGCAGGACGCCCAGGCTGAAGCCGGTGGCTCGATCAAGGCCATGCGCGCCATCAAGGTGCCTTCTGCCAGCGAGCGTGATTACCAGCGCCTGATCGATCTCATGGAAAAGCTTGCGGAGCCGGGCCGCCCGTGGCCGGGCCAGATGCGACTGGTACGCGAATGGTATCAGCCGCATCTGGAGCGGATATTCGAGCACTTCCACACGCGCATCGGCGATCTGGATCAGCTGGAACAATTGTCGCAGCAGTTCCCTTCGCGTGAGCGTTTTCTCACGGAGGTGACGCTCGATCCGCCACAGGCCACCAGTGACCTTTCCGGCAAGGCGCACCAGGACGAAGACTATCTGGTGCTGTCCACCATCCATTCTGCCAAGGGCATGGAGTGGGATACGGTATTCCTGCTCAATGTCGTCGACGGCAGCTTTCCCTCGGAGTTTTCCACCGGCAAGCCCGAGATGATCGACGAGGAGCGCAGGCTGCTCTACGTGGCGATGACGCGCGCCCGCAACGAGCTGCAGCTCATCAGTCCGCTGAAGTTCCCGCTGACACAGCAGTCACTGCGGGGTGATGCCCATGTCTATGGCGGCCGCAGCCGCTTCATGACTGAAAAAGTGTTGAAGTGTTTCGAGCAGACCGGATTCACCGGCTCGCATGTCAATGACTCGCGCCTGACCAGGGCCGAAGAGCCGTTCAGCATCGACGCCACCGGCAAGCTCAAGGACATGTGGTAACGCGCGACTAGCGCGGCTTGATGAATTTCATCGTGAAGCGATCGCTTTCACCGATGGCCAGATACTTCGCGCGATCGGTGTCCCCGGCCGAGAGTGTCGGGGGCAGGGTCCAGACACCGCCAGTGTAATCCTTCGTGTCCCTGGGATTCGCATTCACCTCCGAAGCGCCGACCAGTTTGAAGCCGACGCTCTCGATCAGGCGGATCGCATACGACTGATTGACATAGCCGCTGCGCGCGCGCGGATCCTGCGGCACGGCCTCGTTGCCCCGGTGTTCGACCACGCCCAGCACGCCGCCTGGTTTCAGCGCGCGGTACATGTCGCGGAACGCCGCTTCGGCGCGCTCCGCGCCCATCCAGTTGTGGATGTTGCGGAAGGTGATGACGAGGTCAGCCGTGCCGTCCGGCACCATGGCGCCCTTGCCGATATAGAAGTCCACCACCTGCACACGATCAAGCTGCGCCGGCGATGCGGCAAGCAGATCGGTAAATGCCCGGCGGCTGCGTTCCGAATTCACATTGCCTGCGACCACTGGTGGCATCGCGGCGATGTACTTCCCATGGTCGCGCACGACCGGTGCGACGATCCGGGTATACCAGCCGCCGATGGGCAGGATCTCCACCACCGTCTGGTTGGGGCGCAGGCCAAAAAACAACAGCGTTTCACGCGGGTGGCGATATTGATCGCGGGCGCGATCTTCCGCGCTGCGATGGGAGCCGCCGATGGCAGCGTCCAGGCGCCCGGTCACCGAAGTGCGCGAGCCTGCGCCAACACAGGCGGCGACAGCCAGCAGGGCGCAGGCCAGAAGCGCGATGTTGCGGCGTGACATCATGTCGGCTCTCCGTGCGCCTTGGACTCAAGGCTCCAGGTAAGCGTAACCGTTCAGCTCGTTCTCGTAAAAGCGCTTGATGGACTGGCTTTCGGCTACGGTCATCCGCCCGTCCCGCACGGCGCGCTCGCAGTCGCGGGCCAGCGCCGGATACAACTCGGCGACATCGTACTCCATGTACTCCAGCACCTTGTTGGCGGTGTCTCCCTTGACGATCTCCTCGATCCACCAGCCGCCCTCATCATGCAGGCGGATGTGGACCACGTGCGTGTCGCCGAACAGGTTGTGCAGGTCGCCAAGCGTTTCCTGATAAGCGCCGACCAGGAATGCGGCGATGTAGTACTCCTCGCCATCGCGCAGCGGATGCAGTTCCAGCGTGCGTTTGACGTCGCGCAGGCTGACGAAACGGTCGATCTTGCCGTCGGAATCACAGGTGATGTCGGCCAGCACGGCCTTGCGGGTGGGCGCTTCATCCAGCCGGTGCACGGGCACGATCGGAAACAGCTGGTCGATGGCCCAGCTGTCCGGCAGGGACTGGAACACCGAGAAGTTGCAGAAATAGGTGTCGGACAGAATGCCTTCGAGCTCAGCCAGCTCCTCGGGAATTTCGTCGAGCTTGCGGGCCGCGTCGCGCACCTTCGTGCACGTGGCCCAGTACAGCCGCTCCGCCAGGCCGCGATGCTCCAGCGACAGCAGGCCGAGCTTGAACATCTGCAATGCCTCATCACGCGCCGTGACGGCATCGTGATAGCACTCCACCAGCCGCCGCGGCGACACCGTGCGCCATGCGTCGACAAGATCCTTTACCGGCTGTGGCGCCGCCGGCGCGGGCTCCTGGTCCGCCTTGCTGATCTCGAAGCCATCCAGCGCCGAACGGCCCAGCGTGTTGAATACCAGCACGCTGTGATGCGCCGCGATGGCGCGACCGGATTCGCTGATGATCATCGGGTGCGGCACGGCGCGGGCATTGCAGACACTGGCGATGCGATACACCACGTCGTTGGCGTATTCGGCCAGCGTGTAGTTCATCGATGATTCGAAGTTGGTGCCGCTGCCGTCATAGTCGACGCCGAGGCCGCCGCCGACGTCGATGTATTTCAGGCCGGCACCCAGCTTGTGCAGTTCTGCATAGACATGCGCGAGCTCGTTGATGGCTTCCTTCACGCGGCGGATGTCCTGCAGCTGGCTGCCCGGATGACAGTGCACCAGCTGCAGGCAGTCGAGCATGTCCTTGTCGCGCAGCACCTGCAGCAGCTCGAGGATCTCGGTGACGAACAGCCCGAACTTGGAGCGATCGCCGGCCGATTCGCGCCAGCGGCCCGAACCTTCACTGGCCAGCTTCACGCGTACGCCGATGCGCGGGCGCACGTTGTAGGTCTCGGCGTGCCGCAGGATCAGGGCCAGTTCGGCGAAATTCTCGACCACCGGAATGATGGTGCGGCCAAGCTTGGTCGCAAGCGTCACGGCTTCGATGTAGCTGGAATCCTTGAAGCCATTGCAGACGATGACGCGATCGGGGGAATCCTCCGTCATCGCCATCACGGCGAGCAGCTCGGGCTTGGAACCCACTTCCAGTCCGAAGCCCCACTTCGCTCCATAGCGATAGACTTCTTCCACCACCAGGCGCTGCTGGTTGACCTTGATCGGAAATACCGCGGCGTAGCGGTTGCGGTATTCGTTCTCGGCGATCGCCTGCGCGAACGCATCGGCCAGCCGCTTGAGGCGGTGCGCGAGGATGTCGGAGAAACGCACCACCACCGGCGCGCGCAGGTCGCGCGCTGCCAGCCCCTGCACCACTTCATGCAGATCGATTTCACGATCCGGCGTGGTATCCGGACGGACGACGACATGGCCCGACGGGCTGATCGAGAAGTAGCCCTTGCCCCAGGCGGGGATCTGGTAGAGGTCGAGCGAATCCTCGATGCTCCATCCCTTGGATGATGTTGAGGACTTGGCCTTCATGTCGGAACTCACTGCTCCCCCGTTGCGACCGGACGCGCCGGGTCGGTAATCCATTCACTGAAACTGCCAGCATAAAGCCGGGCGCCGCGGTAACCGGCCAGCTCCAATGCCAGCAGGTTGTGGCAGCCCGTGATGCCGGAGCCGCACATCGAAACCACCGGCGCCAGCGCCGGGTCATCCAGCACATGCGCCCAGCGCTGCTGCAGCTGACCCCGATCGAGGAACTGCAGCGACGGTGTGAGATTGCCTGCAAACGGGTGGTTGACGGCTCCGGGCACGTGACCGGCAACCGGATCGACGGTCTCGTTGCGGCCGGCAAAGCGGTCGGCCGCGCGGGCGTCCACGAGCAGTATGCTGCGCGCCGCAAGGCCGGATACCACTTCGTCGCTCGACAGCACGCCGGAAAATTCACGCCGCGGCACCGCAGCGACTGCAGTCTGCGGCACGGCCGTGTCGGTGCTCAAGCCGGCCGCAAGCCACGCCGCATAGCCGCCGTCCAGCACCCGCACGCTGCGATGTCCCACCGCATGCAGCATCCACCACAGGCGCGCCGCACAGGCGCCATTGCCCTGATCATAGGCAACCACCTGTGACGAAGCCGTGACGCCCCAGCGCCCAAGCGTTGCCGCAAAGGCTGCGGCCGTGGGCAGCGGATGGCGACCGCTGTTGGCCCGGCGCGGGCTGGCCAGGTCTTCATCCATGGATGCAAACAGCGCGCCGGGGATGTGCCCGGCCGTGTAGGCATTCCGGCCCCAGGCGGCATTGCCAAGTTCGTAGCGGCAGTCGACGACAATCAAGCCGGGCAGGCCCAGCAGCCCGTGCAGGGCCTGCGCGTCAATCAGCGGTGATGGAGCGGATGGCATAGTCATCCGTGCATCATCGCCCCAAGGCACCGCCGCGCACAATTCGCCGCTACAATTTCGCTTCAGAAGGCAGGCATGGAAGAGAACGCGCGGTGATCGACGTCTACTGGGGCAGCGGCAGCCCTTATTGCTGGCGCGTATTGCTGGCGCTGGAGCACAAGGGGCTGGCGTGGCGCAGCCACATGCTCAACACCGACCTGCAGGAGCACAAGTCGCCGCAGATGCTGGCGATGACGCCGCGCGGACGTCTGCCGGTGCTGCGCGACGGCGATTACGTGGTGTTCGAATCGCTGGCGGTGCTCTATTACCTCGACCTGAAATATCCCACGCCACCGCTGTTCGGGCGTTCGCCCGAGGAAGCGGGCGTCATCATGCGTGTGATCAACGAATTCCAGGCCTACATCGAGGCCGACCTGATGCGCATCGTCAACGAGCTGCAGTCGCCGGCGCCGCGCTTCGGCGATGCGCTGACCCGCGCCATGCATACCGTGGCGCGCGAAGCCCGCACCATCGAGGGCCGGTTGTCCAAGGGTGACTGGATTGTCGGCGAGGCGGTATCCGCCGCCGATATTGCGATTTATCCTTGCATCCGCCTGCTGCATCGGGCCTTATTGCGCCCCGGGGCGCAGGAACTCGCGACCCGTTTCCTGCCTGCAGAAGTCCATTACCCGCAAGCAGCACGCTGGCTGCGCCGGGTCGAGGCACTGCCGGGTTTCGACAAGACCTGGCCGCCCGGCTGGCAGAAGGTCTGAAGTCATTGCTGGAAGTTGGATGAGCGGTTCCAAATCATGAGTCACAAGGTCTACCTGGATTTCCCCGGCCGCATCATCATGGTCGGCTTTGGCAGCATCGGCCAGGGCGTGCTGCCCCTGATCCTGCGCCACATCGGCATCCGTCCCGAACGCATCGTGATCGTGACCGCCGCAGAAGCCGGCAAAGCCGAAGCCGAAGCGCTCGGCGTGCGCTTCATCGTCGAGCCGCTGGTGCGCGAGAATTACCGGCGCGTGCTCGACAGTGTCATGGGTCGTGGCGATTTCCTGGTGAACCTGTCGGTGGATGTGTCGAGCATTGCGCTGATCAAGCACTGCTGGGAACGCGGTGTGATGTACATCGACACCTGCATCGAGCCCTGGGCCGGTGGTTACACCGATCCCACGCTGCCACCGGGTCGCCGTACCAATTACGCGCTGCGCGACGACATGCTGATGCTGCGCACTGATCTCACTGCGCGCAATCCCACCGCCATTCTCACGCACGGCGCCAACCCTGGGCTGGTCTCGCATTTCGTCAAGGAAGCGCTGCTGCAGCTCAAGCGCGACATCGGCGTCGACAAGGAAAAGCCCGATCCCACCAATCGCGGTGAATGGTCCGAACTTGCGCAGACGCTAGGCATCCGCGTCATGCATGTCGCTGAGCGCGATACGCAGGTTTCCAGCCGTCCGAAGGAAGTGAACGAGTTCATCAACACCTGGTCGGTGGATGGCTTCGTGTCCGAGGGCTGCCAGCCCGCCGAACTTGGCTGGGGCTCGCATGAGCGCAATTTCCCGCGCGATGCGAAGCGCCATGATTTCGGGAATGGCTCTGCCATCTATCTGGGCCAGCCTGGCGCTGCGACGCGTGTGCGCACCTGGACTCCCAAGGCCGGGCCCATCCACGGCTTCCTGATCACGCACAGCGAGGCGATCTCGCTCGCTGACTACTACACAGTCCGCAAGTACGGTGACGTGGTGTACCGACCGACGGCGCACTATGCCTACCACCCCAGCGATGCTGCAGTCCTGTCCGTGCACGAGCTGGCCGGTCGCAACTGGCAGACGCAGGACCGCAAACGCATCATGACCGACGATATCATCACGGGCATGGATGAGCTCGGCGTGCTGCTGGCGGGACACAAGCGCAATGCGTTCTGGTTCGGTTCGCAACTGAGCATCGAAGAAGCGCGCGCTCTGGTGCCGTACAACAATGCCACCAGCCTGCAGGTCACCGTGTCAGTGCTGGCCGGCATGATCTGGGCGATGGAAAACCCCGACAGCGGCCTGCTCGAGCCCGATGAACTCGATCACAAGCGGATCCTGGATATCTGCCGTCCTTATCTCGGCAAGGTGGTTGGCGCATACACCGACTGGTCACCCTTGTCGGATCGCGAGCGGCTGTTCCCGGAAGATCTCGACATGAGCGATCCCTGGCAGTTCAAGAACGTCCGCGTGATCTAGGGCTCGTATTCGATGGCGGTGATTTCGTAGCGCGTGTCGACGCCTGCGATGTTCACCGTGATCTCTGCATCCAGTGATTTGCCAAGCAGGGCGCGCGCCAGCGGCGCATCCATGCTGATGTACCCCGCCTGCAGGTCGAATTCGTCCGGCCCGACGATCCGATAGCGGCTGGTGGCACCGTCTTCCTTCGCCAGCTCCACCCACGCGCCGAAGAACACCCGGTCGTGGTCCGTCGGCGCCTGGTCAACCACCACCATCCCGTCCAGCCGGCGGCGCAGGAAGCGCACGCGCGAGTCGATCTCGCGCAGCCGCTTCTTGCCGTAGGTGTATTCGGCGTTCTCGGAGCGGTCGCCTTGGGCGGCCGCTGCACTGACCGTCGCGGTGACCTGCGGGCGTTCCACGCGCCACAGCTGGTCCAGCTCGTCTTTCAGGCGGGCATGGCCGGCCGGCGTGATGTAGCGCGAGCCAGGGAGGGTGGGCGGGCGGTAGCGACTCATCCTTTCCCCGCGACATATCTGTGCGCGCACTCACAGCCGGCTTGCGGGGGCCGCATTAGGCTGTCCATGAGGTGGTGCATTCCATGTCCAGCAAGTACTACACGCATTTCGTGGCAGAGGCTTCGGGGCCCACAGGTCCGGGAGAGTTCAGTGGTGTGGTCGAGCTGCACGCCAGGCTGCGACCGCAGAGCGAGCTGCGGGAGCTGCGCAAGCTGCTGGCCGTGAACTTCGACCTGCCGGCAGAGGATATCAGGATCCTCAACTGGGCCGCCCTGCACTAGCAGGCCTGCACCCGCGACCGCGGCGTGCCAGAATCACCCTTGCAGGACGGCGTCGTGCGTCCGCTGTCTCAAGGAGTGCTTTCCATGCGTGCATTGAAGATCGCCCTGCTGGGCACCGCGTTGCTGCTTTCCGGCTGCGGCTACAACACATTGCAGACGAAGGACGAGGGCGTGAAGTCTGCCTGGTCCGAGGTGCTGAACCAGTACCAGCGCCGCGCCGACCTCATTCCGCAGCTGGTTGCGACCGTGAAAGGCTTTGCCGCGCAGGAGCAGACCGTGCTGCTCGGCGTGACGGAAGCACGCGCGAAGACCGGCTCCATCCAGCTGACGCCGGAGCTCCTCAATGACGAGGCTGCACTGCGCAAATTCCAGCAAGTGCAGGGCGAACTCACGCAGGCTCTGAAGAGCCTGTTCGCCGTGACCGAAAACTATCCCGAGCTGAAGTCCGACAAGAACTTCCTGGAGCTGCAGGCGCAGCTGGAGGGCACGGAAAACCGCATCGCGGTGGCGCGCAATCGCTATATCGAGTCGGTGCAGTCGTACAACACTACAGTGCGGTCGTTCCCGACCAACCTCACGGCGATGCTGTTCAAGCACGCGGTGAAGCCGAACTTCACGGTGGAAAACGAGGCCGCAGTGTCGCGTGCGCCGGTGGTGGACTTTGTGCCTGCACCTGCAGCGGCGCCCGCGCCTGCTCCGGCGCCAGCGCAGTAGGGCGGCAAGTACCCACTGGGATGCGTAAAGCTCCCGGCATGCGTCCCTGGTCGGCCGTGATCGCGCTGCTGGCGCTGGTCACGCTGGCGCCCGCCATGGCGCAGAGCCTGCAGGCGGTGCCGCCGCTGGAAGCGCGCGTCACTGATCTCACCGGCACGCTGACTGCCGGCCAGCAGGCAGAACTGGAGCAAAAGCTCGCCGCCTTCGAGCAGCGCAAGGGCGCGCAGATCGCGTTGCTCGTGGTTCCCACCACGGCGCCCGAAGCCATTGAGCAGTACTCCATCCGCGTGGTGGAGGCGTGGAAGCTTGGCCGCAAGCAACCGGATGATGGCGCGTTGCTGCTGGTTGCACTGCAGGACCGCGCACTGCGCATCGAAGTCGGCTACGGCCTGGAAGGTGTGCTGCCGGATGCGATTTCCAAACGCATCATCGAGGACACCATCAAGCCGCTGTTCCGGCAGGGTGATATCTACGGCGGCGTGAGCGCCGGCCTGCAGCAGATGATGAGCGTGGTCGACGGCGAGCCGCTGCCGCCGCCGGACAAGCGCTGGCGCGGCTCAGGCGACAAAGTCTTCGGCCTGCTGCCGGTGCTGTTCTTCGGCGTGCTGATTGGCGGCGCAGTGTTGCGTGCCATCCTCGGTCGCACGCTCGGCGCGCTGGCCACGGGCGGCCTCGCCGGCGGCGTGGTGTGGCTGGTGTCGTCCCTGGTCGGCATTGCGGTGGTCGCAGGCTTCGTGGCCGGACTGTTCAGCCTGTTCGCGGGCATTGCCGCCAATGTGGGCAATGGCCGCGGCGGCCGCGGCGGACCCTGGGGCGGTCTTGGTGGTGGTGGCTTTGGCGGGGGTCTGGGCGGCGGTGGCTTCGGTGGCGGCGGTTTCGGTGGTGGCGGCGGCGGCTTCGGCGGCGGCGGCGCCTCAGGCAGGTGGTGAATGCTGCGTATTGTTAGTCACCTGCTGACACCCTTCTGGGTGCTGCGCCTGCGCTATCCGCAGGCGCTGCTCACGCAGATTGAACAGCGCGTGACGGCCTCCGAGCGCTCGCATGCGGGAGAAGTGCGATTTGCAGTCGAGCACGCACTGGAGCTGGGGGACCTGCTTGCAGGTCTCACGCCGCGCGAACGCGCGCTGGAGGTTTTCGGGCTGCTGCGGGTGTGGGACACCGAACACAACAACGGCGTGCTGATCTATGTGCTGCATGCGGAGCATGCGGTGGAAATCGTTGCGGATCGCGGTCTCGCGCGCTGCGTGCCGCAAGCGGACTGGGATGCACTCTGTCGGCGCGTAGAGACGGAATTTCGCAGCGGTCGACATGCCATCGGCGCATTGGCTGCTGTCGATGGCGCTTCACAGCTGCTGGAGCGGCATTTCCCGGCGAAAAATGTCGCCAGAAACGAGCTGCCGGATCAGCCGCTACTGCTGTAACCGCGCAGGCGGTGTAATAATCCGCCCATGAACAAGACTCCACTGCTGGTCCTGGGTGCCACGGCTTCAATGCTCGCGGCCTGCTCATTGCTGCAGCCCGCGGTGGAACCACCGCCGCCGCCGCCAGTAGCCGTTGTGGTTGTGCCACCGCCACCCAGTTACGCGAAGCCGGTCGATACGCATCGCTTCGAGATCGACGCACTGCACGATGATGTGGTCGGCGAGCTGCAGGTCACCGTGGTCGGCAAGAACGACACGCTGCCGGACATCGCGCGGCGCTTCAATGTCGGCTACGAGGAAATCGTGCGCGCCAATCCGGGTGTCGATCCGTGGCTGCCTGGCGTCGGGAAGGAAGTGGTGGTGCCGACCCAGTTCGTGCTGCCCAGCGCCGAACGCAAGGGCATCGTGGTGAACATCGCGGCCATGCGCATCTACTACTTCCCGGTCATGAAGGCGGGGCAGAAGCAGGTGGTCTATACGCATCCCATCGGCATCGGCAAGGTCGGCTGGTCCACGCCCGAGGGCAAGACCAAGGTCGTCTCGAAGCAGAAGGATCCGGCCTGGCATCCGCCCGCAT
Source organism: Gammaproteobacteria bacterium (assembly GCA_031424095.1). GTDB lineage: Bacteria > Pseudomonadota > Gammaproteobacteria > Steroidobacterales > Steroidobacteraceae > ZC4RG30. The sequence goes on along the minus strand of JANPGU010000125.1, from coordinate 13,685 downwards.
CGGTGCGCGCCGAGCACAAGGCCAACGGCGAAATCCTGCCGGCGGTGGTGCCTGCCGGTCCCGACAATCCGCTGGGCGCCTACAAGTTCACGCTGGGGTGGCCGAGCTATCTGATCCACGGCACCAATAAGCCCTATGGCGTCGGCCTGCGTTCCAGCCACGGCTGCCTGCGTCTGTATCCCGAAGACGTGGAGAAACTGTTTGGCATGGTGGCGCCCGGCACGCCGGTAACGGTCGTGAACCAGCCTTATGTGTTCGGCTGGCACAATGAGCAGCTCTACCTGCAGGCTTATGACGTGCTGGAAGACGACAAGCGCGACTGGTCGAAGGCGCAGCCGAAACTGCTGTCGAAGACGCTGACCAAGCGCATCGAGACCGAGCTTGCCACGCGCAAGGAGGCCATCGACTGGACGCGGGTGGCAGAGATCACGAAGGATCCGCGTGGTCTGGCGCTGTCGGTTTCCGATTCACAGCAGAAGGTGGCCGCCATCATTGCCGCGGCGCCGCGGGTCGAAAATCGCGTGCCGGCTGGTGCCAACTGGGATGGCGCCGACGATCCAGCGCTGAAAGAGCAGAAGGCCGTGAAAGACATGGTTGTCGAACAGCAGCAGGCACCGCGCACTTAGGCTATCCTTTTGCGCATGTCGAAGCTCTCCGAATGGCTGCGGATCATGCTGGTTGAAGTTGCGCGCAAGCAGGAAGAAGCGGCGCGCGCTGCTGCCGAGCAGAAACAGCGTCAGGCGCAGGAATCCGGCTCGCGGCCGGCGGCCTAAGTAAGCAGCGCGGTGACACCACAGGAGGGGCCCATCGCGGAAGGCAGGGATATCGCCCTGGCGCCGCCGACTCCTGCTCCTTCCCCGAGTCTGGGCGCACAGATCGCGCCGCAGCCGGGTGGCGTGGTCGCCTTCGTCGGACGCTGCCTCAAGGGCCCCGTCGACGAGCCCGTGGCCATCACCGATTTCAACCACTTCCAGCAGCAGTTCGGCGGGCTGTGGGCGCAGTCGATGCTGCCGCATGCGGTGGAACAGTTCTTCGAGCATGGGGGCCAGAGTGCGATTGTCGTGCGCGTGGTCAGCGAAGGCCGGGCGCCGAGCATCGACCTGCCGGCCGGTGACGAACGGCTGGTGCTCACCGGCATCAGCCCCGGCTCGCACGAATTCCTGCGCGTCGCGGTGGATTACGACGGCATCGGGCAGTTCGACCACGACCTCTTCAACCTGGTCGTGCAGCGCGTGCGCAGTCGCGGCTCCGAGCTGGTTCTGAACCAGGAGATTTTCCGGCGAGTCTCCATCCTCAGCGGCTCCGCCCGCGATGTGGCGCGCATGCTGTCGATATCCACGCTGGTGCGGGTTGCAGGCAGTCTGCCTTCGCAACGCCCGGATATCACCCGTGGCAGCGACCCGCGCGCGCTGATTGGCTATGTCGAGTGCAACAACGACGGCGACGATGGCCAGGTGCTGTCGGACTACGACCTGATCGGTTCGGAAAGCCGATGCTCGGGATTGTTTGCGCTGCTGCAGGGTCCCTCCTTCAGCTATCTCTACCTGCCACCGCCCTCGCGCGAGCGCGACATCGGCATGAGTGTGCTGGTGGTGGGCGCGCGTTTCTGCCGCCGCCAGCATGCCCTGCTGCTGGTTGATCCACCGCATTCCTGGAACAGCGTGCAGCAGGCAAAAGATGGCCTGCGCGACTGGCCGTTCCACAGCGCCGACGCGCTGATGTTCTTCCCGCGGCTGATGACGCTCGATCGGCTGCAGGGCAGGCCGAATGTGTTTCCGCCATCGGCTGCGGCCGCTGGCATGCTGGCGCGCATGCCGGCGGGAGCGGCCAGACAGGAGTCTGCTGAACCGGCCTTGCTGCGGCCCTCGGCGGCGCCACTGGTATGGGTCGACCGGCTGCAGCGGGCGTGGTTTGCGCACCGCGGTGTCAACACCCTGCGGGCAACGCGCACGGTGGCGCGCGAGCTCACCCAGTTCTGTACGCTGGCCGGCGAGCTGGGCAATGGTCCGGATGCGCGTCTGCTGGGTGCGCGGCAACTGGCCCTGTTCATCAGCGCCAGCATCGAGCGCGGCACGCGCTGGGTGATCAGCGAAGGCAATACGGGACGCAGCCGTGAACGGGTGTGTCGTCAGGTCGAGCAATTCCTGCAGCAGCTGGCCGCCTCTGGTGCGTTTGCCGGCACCGAGCGCAACCGCCACTATTTCGTCCTCTGCGACCTGCGGTTGAACGGACCACTGCAGCAGGCGGGTGCACTGTTTCGCCTGGTGTACGGCTACCACTCGGCACAGGGTGCAACGCGGCTCTGCTGGCTGGTGGAACACGGACCGGGCGGCAGCCTGACCCGACCGGTGAGCCTGAATCAGCTGGCCGCACACGAGCTCAGGTAGGATGGGCGCATGTCGATAACCGGACATGTCGTTTTTTCGCATGGACTGGATGGCACCCCATTCAGCACCAAGATCCGCGCCCTGTACGAAATCGCCGAGGCAGAAGGCTTCGATGTCGCCGCAGTCGACTATCGCGGCGTCGACGACGCGGAAGACCGCGTGCAGATGCTGCAGGAATTCTGTCGTGGCTTCACCGGCCACCTGGTGCTGGTGGGCGCAAGCCTGGGCGGCTATGTGTCGCTGGCAGCAGCGCCCACGCTGCATGCCAAGGGTGTGTTCCTGATGGCGCCGGCCATTTTCATGCCCGGCACTCCGCAGCTGAAGCGCGGCCTGCCGTCCTGCCCCATTGCGCTGGTGCACGGCTGGCGCGACGAGGTCATTCCCTGCGAACAGAGCATGCAGTTTGCAAAGGACAACCGGCTGTCCCTGCACCTGGTCGAGTCCGATCACCGCCTGCACAGCGCCATTCCCTTCCTGCGGTACCTCTTCCAGTACTTCCTGATCGAATCGCGCCGGTCGCAGTACGTTCCCTGACCGATATGGATCGTCTTACCGGCAGGTTCCTTCTGCCCTGGCTGCGATTCACGGTGCGTCCACGTGACGTGACGGAGACGCTGAAGGTCGCCACTGCCCCGGTGTGCTACATCCTCGCCCGCCACAGTTCGCTCGACGCGCTGGTGTTGCAGCGGGCCTGCGCCAGCGCCGGACTGCCGCGGCCGCGCAAACAGCTGTTACCTGCAGGCGCGCCACGGCGCCTGCAGTCGCTGCTGGCCCTGTCGCGCAAGGTGGGTTTCTGGCGCACGCGCCTCGACCGCCGCCCGCCGCTGGAACTGCGCCAGCTGCTGGCGGAACGCCGTCGCGACCTCGATTTCGATGTGCTGCTGGTTCCCGTGTCCGTTTACTGGGGCAGGGCGCCGCAGCGTGAGCACATCTCCTGGTTCGGCCTGCTGTTTTCCGAACAATGGGCGCTGGCGAGCAACCTGCGGCGCGCAATGGCGGTGCTGTTCAACGGGCGCAACACGGTGGTCGAGTTCGGCACTGGGGTGTCGCTGCGTTCGCTGGTGGCCGAGGACGCAACGCCAGACAACCAGGCGGCACGCCGCATCGCACGTCATCTTACCGGCCTGCTGAACGCATCGCGCACCGCTTACGTCGGCCCCGATCTGTCGCATCGCCGCACGTTGATGACCGAGGTGCTGCGCGCCCGCGCAGTGCGGCTGCAGGTGGCACAGGAAGCGATCGATGGGGCAATCACGCGCCGCCAGGCGCTGCTGAAGGCCAAGGCGATGTTCGACGAGATCGCCGCCGATTATTCACATATCTTCGTGCGGCTGATGGAGCGCGCGCTGCGGCGGCTATGGACGCGCATCTACGACGGTGTGTTCGTCGCGCATGCCGACACCATCACTGGCATAGCGGCCGGCAACGAGCTGGTCTACGTGCCCTGCCATCGCAGCACGATGGACGACCTGCTCATGCCCTATGCGATCTATTCGCACGGCTTCGCGGTGCCGCACATCGCGGCTGGCATCAACCTTAACCTGCCGGTGGTCGGGCCCATGCTGCGCAAGGGCGGCGCATTCTTCATGCGGCGCAGCTTCCGTGGCAGCGCGCTGTATTCAGCCGTGTTCACGAGCTATCTGGGCGCCATCATGGCGCGTGGCCATCCGATCCAGTATTTCATCGAAGGCGGACGCAGCCGCACGGGCCGTTCACTGAATCCAAAGACCGGCATGCTGTCGATGACGCTGCGCAGCTACCTGCGTCAGCCATTGCGGCCCATCATGTTCGTGCCGGTGTATATCGGCTACGAGCGCATCATGGAAGTCGACAGCTACGTCGGCGAGCTGTCGGGCAAGCCCAAGGAAAAGGAGACCCTGCTGGGTTTCCTGCGTTCGCTGAAGCGGCTGCGCGAAAATTTCGGCCATGTGCATGTGAACATCGGCGAGCCCATTGCGCTGACGCCGCTGCTCGACCAGCATCAGCCCGACTGGCGCGAGAAACTGGGGCGGGAGGGTCGCGGCGCGACGGTGGGCGGGGCCGTCGATGCGCTTGCCCAGCGCATCATGCGCAATATCCATGCGGCGGCCGCAGTCACGCCGGTGAACCTGCTGGCCACCGTGATGCTGGCGACGCCGCGGCAGGTGATGCTCGAGATTGATCTGCGGCAGCAGCTGTCGCTGTATCTGCGGCTGCTGCGTGACGCGCCCTATTCGGATCGCGTAACCGTGACGCCGCTCGATGCCGCCGGCATCATTGCCGCCGGATTGAGAGATGGCATCCTCGAGCACAAGGGCGCGGAGCTCATCGGCCTTGCGCCCCGCCATGCAACCTCGATGGTCTACTACCGCAACAATGTGCTGCATCTGATTGCACTGCCATCGCTGCTGGCCTGCTGCTTCATCTCGAATCCGTCGCTGCGCAGTGCCGATCTGCAACGGCTTGCCTGGCGCATCTATCCCTACATCGCCGCCGAGCTGTATCTGCGCTGGGAAGAATCCGAGCTGGAGGCCGTGGTGCAGGGGTATCTGGGGGCGATGAGCGCAGCCGGCCTGCTGCACGAGGGCGAGGCCGCAGGTTCATGGAAGCCAGCGCCCGCAGCCTCAGGCGAGGCCATGCAGCTGTCGCTGCTGGCGCAACCCACGCTGCAGACCATCGAACGCTATTACCTCGCCATCGCGCTGTTGCTGCGTGCCGGCAGTGGGCAGCTTTCGCAGGTGGAGCTCGAACGGCGCTGCCAGGAGATGGCGCAGCGCATGGTGACGCTGTATGGCTTCTACTCGCCCGAGTTCTTCGACCGTTCGCTGTTTGAAGGTTTCCTGAGCCTGCTGCGGCGTCGCGGTGTCATCCGCGCCGATGCGGCGGGCAAACTCGTGTACGACGAAGTGCTGGAGCGGATCGCCGATGATGCGCAGCTGGTGTTATCGGAGCAGCTGCGTCACAGCATCCTGCAGCTGGTGCACGGCTGAGTCGGTAGTCGTCAAGCCGAGCCGCGTGCGGCGCCACAGGATGTCTTCGGCGCTGCGCGCCCATTCCGTTGCTACCAGATAGCGCACTTCGACCTGCGTCAGGTCGTTGCCAAAGTTCGTGCCCAGATCTTCCAGCCGCTGCGCGGTGCCGACGATCTGCGCCATACGGGTGCCATACAGACGAGCCAGTCGGGCGACGAGCGCTGCGGGCAGTTCTGGCCAGCGCAGCAGCGATTGTGCGGTGAATCGCTGCAGGTCGGCGGCCGGCAAGTCTCCGCCTGGCAGTGCTTCGCTTCCCGTCCAGCGAATGTCTTCAGCCTGACCCCGCGGCAGCAGGACTTCCAGCGCCGCTTCCGCCAGGCGGCGATAGGTGGTGATCTTGCCGCCGTATACGGTGAGCACCGGCGCGCCACCCGCACCCTGCTGCAGTTCCAGATGGTAATCGCGCGACACCTGCTGCGCGGCGCCGCCGCTGCCGTCGTCAAACAGCGGGCGTACTCCGGAATAGGTGCTCACGATGTCAGCAGGCGTCACGCTGCGCTTGAAGAAACGGTTCACGCATTCAAGCAGGTATTGCTGCTCCGCCACATCCATGACGACCCGTGACGGATCGCCGCTGAAGGGCAGGTCGGTGGTGCCCACCAGCGTGTAATGTGTTTCGAAGGGAATTGCGAACACCACGCGCCGGTCGGGGCTCTGCAGCAGGTAGGCGTGTTCGCCCTCGAACTGCCGCCGCAGCACCAGATGACTGCCTTTCACCAGACGCAGTTGCTGCCGCGGTTTGATTTCCATGCCGGCAAGCAGATCGTTGACCCAGGCACCCGTGGCGTTGACCAGTGCGAGTGCGCGCAACGCCAGTGACGCGCCGTCCCGCTGTCGGCAGACAACAGTCCACATTCCATCACTGCAATGCGCGTGCGTCACCCTGGTGCGGGTCAGGACCCGCGCCCCACGTTCCGCAGCGTCCAGCGCATTCAGCACCACCAGGCGGCTGTCTTCCACCCAGCAGTCAGAGTATTCGAAACCATCGGTGAGTTCGGGCTTCAGGGGCTCACCAAGCAGGGTTCCGGCGAGATGGGTGCTGGTCGAAGCGGCCAGCTTGTCGCGGCCCCCTGCATGGTCATAGACGAACAGCCCGAGTCGCAGCAGCCAGCGTGGCCGCAGCCCATCGACATAAGGCAGCACGAAGCGCATGGGCTTGATGATGTGCGGTGCGATGGCCAGCAGGCGCTCGCGTTCAGCCAGTGCCTCGCGCACCAGCCGCAGTTCGCCCTGCTCCAGATATCGCAGGCCGCCGTGGATGAGCTTGGTGCTCGCCGATGAGGTATGAGCAGCGAGATCATCCTGCTCCACGAGGCACACACGCAGTCCGCGGCCTGCCGCATCACGGGCTATGCCCGCGCCATTGATGCCGCCGCCGATGATCAGCAGGTCGTAGACGATATCAGTCGTCGCCACGGGGCCGGCCGCGCATCTGCTTGGTGCGGCCGGCGCGCACCTTGGTCGTGATGCGTCGCTCTTTCGATGCACGTGTGGGTTTGGTGGCGCGCCGTGGCTTGGGCACAAGCCGCGCGGCATCGATCAGTTCGTTCAGGCGTGCCAGTGCATCGCGGCGGTTGCCTTCCTGGGTGCGATGGCTGCGCGCCACAATCAGGATGTCGTCGGTATCGGTCACGCGCCGGCCGCCAAGCTTGCGCAACCGTTCTTTCGCTGCGGCGTCCAGGCCGCGATAGCGCGCGATACTGAAGCGCAATTGCGCGGCGGTCGCCACCTTGTTGACGTTCTGTCCGCCCGGGCCGGCAGAGCGGATGAAGATGATCTCCACGTCGTCGGTGTCAACCGGGGTGCTCACTGTCCGCCGCCACGCGCCGTCACCATGCGCAGGTCGTGCTGCGCAACGGGGATGGTGATGCGGTGTTCCTTGAAGGCGCGCCAGATCGAGCGGTTCACATCGGAGCGCACATTGTTCACGCCCGCCTGTGGATCCGAGATCCAGAAGCGCAGTTCCAGATCGATGCCCGAATCGCTGAAATGCATCAGGCGCGATACCGGCCCCGGATCGCGCAGCACGCGCGGATTGCAATGCGCCGCCTCGATCAGCACCTGCAGCGCAAGTTCCGGATCGTCCTGGTAGCTGATGCGCACCGGCAGTTTCAGCCGCACCTTCGGGTCGGAGTAGCTCCAGTTGATCACCGGGTTGGTGATCAGGTTCTGGTTCGGCACCAGTGTTTCGACGCCGTCGCGATCGCGCACTACTACATAGCGGCCGCGCAGTTCCTGCACCCAGCCGAAGTTCTCGGTGCTGGTGCCAGTCATGCCGGTGAAGCTGATGACATCGCCGGGCTTGATGGATTTGTCCATCAACAGCACGAAGCCACTGACGAAGTTGCTGGCGATGGCCTGCAATCCGAAGCCGAGGCCCAGGCCCACGGCGCCGGTCAGTACCGTGAGCGCAGTCAGGTCGACACCGGCCGCATTGATGCCGAGCAACACGCTCAGGCCCAGCAGGAAAAAGTAGGTGAACTTGCTGATGCCGATGCGCGTGGACAGCGCAATGCTGTCCATCTTCATGACCCGCGACTCGATGGTGCGCGAGGCGAGGCTGGCCGTGACCAGGAACAGCGTGACCACGACGATGCCCTTGAGCAGCGACCAGATGGTGAAGGTCGCCTTGCCGGGCGCCAGGTCGATGCCGTCCAGCGTGGACTCGATGAAATCGAACCAGCCCAGCAGCGTGAACGACAACAGCAGCCACAGGATGATGGTGTAGCGCAGCTCGCCGCGCGCCACCCAGCTGCGTGGGCCCATTCCGAGCGCGAGCAGGTGCACGCCGATGCGTACCGCGAGCAGCCCGGCAGCCAGGTGCAGGGCGACGTCCAGCAGTTGCGGCTGGAGACTCGTGTGGCTGAGCAGGCCGCGCCCGATCAGCAGCAGCACCAGTGCGACCACGGCAGGCACCGCCGCCAGTGCGGCTTCGGTGACAAATGTCACCCAGCCGCGATTGGCCGGCATCCGCGTGCGTGCGTACCACTGCCGCGCAAACTGGCCCGCCGCCATTCCAAGCAGCACGGCAAACAGGATGACCAGTGATTCGGTCAGCGTCGACGGCGTGGCGGCACGGTCGAACAGCTGTCGGAGTGCGTTCTCAGGCATTGAGGTCCGGAATCGCCTGGCTGGTGAGCTTCGCGATCTGGTCCTTCAGCATCAGCTTGCGCTTCTTCAGACGCCGCATCTGCACTTCATCGGTACGGATGTCCATGGCCAGCCGCGAGATGACCTGGTCCAGATCGCGATGCTCGATGCGCAGCTGCCGCAACTTCTCGATGTTGCGAAACAGTTCGCGATTGACGTTGTCTTCGTTGTCTTCAGACATGCCGTGGCGGAACCCTTGCTTACAGCCGCGCCAGCAGCGGCTCGATGCCTTCGGGTAGCTTAGCGAAGCGGCCCAGTGGGCGCCACGGCAGCCCCGGTTCATGGAAGTCCGAGCCGGCCGACCCAGCCAGCCCATGATGACGTGCCAGTCGTGCCAGGCGGTGGGCATCGTTGGGCGACGTGGCGGGCAGGCTGACTTCCAGCGCGCTACCGCCGCAGTCCCTGAACTCGGTGCAGAGGTTGTCCAGCGCACCGGCGGAGAGCTTGTAGCGATGCGGGTGAGCGAGCACCGCGTGTCCGCCAGCGGCGGCGATGGCAGCCACGGCAGAGGCCAGCGCGGGCCATTCCTGCGGCACGTAGCCTTTGCAGCCGCGACCCAGCCAGCGATCGAAGGCATCCTGCGTGGACTTCGCCAGACCCAGCGCCATGATCGCCCGCGCAACATGCGTGCGCGTTGGTACCGCTGCGGATGCCAGCACAGCAGCGGTGGGATCCTGGTCGCGGAAGCTGTTGCTCCTTTGCAGTCGTTCGCCAATGGTGGCCACGCGCCTGCGGCGCAACTGCACGATATGGGCAAGGTGGCCGGACAGCACCGGATTGGCGGCGTCGATCCCAAGCCCCACCACATGCAGTTCCTGGCCGCGCCAGCCGGCGGTGATCTCGACACCGGTGACGAAGCGCAAGCCGGCAGATTGTGCCGCTGCGGCAGCTTCGGCCAGCCCCGCGGTGGTGTCATGGTCGGTGAGTGCCAGCACCTGCACGCGCCGCGCAGCGGCCAATGCCACGAGCTCCGCAGGCGCCAGAGTGCCGTCCGAGTAATGGCTGTGTGTGTGCAGGTCGATGAGGTCGAACATCCGGCGGGTATCATACGACCCCATGACTGATGAAGTTCGCCTGCCAGATCACATAGACACGCTGCTGCTGGATCTCGACGGCACCTTGCTGGATCTGGCCTTCGACACCCATTTCTGGCTCGAAGTGGTACCCGAGTACTACGGTGCGGCGCGCGGGCTGTCGGCCAGCGAGGCGCTGGAGCGGGAAATCAGGCCACGGATGCGCGCTACCGAGGGCACGCTGAACTGGTACTGTCTGGATCACTGGTCACGCATGCTCGAGCTGGACCTCTCGGCAATCAAGATGAAGCACGATGAGCGCATCGCGTGGCTGCCCGGCGCCCGGGATTTCCTGCGGCTGCAGCGCACAGCTGGGCGGCGGCTGGTGCTCGCCACCAATTCGCATCCGGAAACGCTGCGTATCAAGGATGAAAAGGCCGGCATCCGGCCGTTCCTCGATGTCATGCACAGCTCCCACGAGTTTGGCGCGCCCAAGGAATTCGCGGAGTTCTGGTTGCGCTTCCGGAACGTCGTGGGCTACGACCCCGCGCGCACCGCCTTCATCGATGACAATCCGCGGGTGCTGGCCGCTGCGCAGCGGTCGGGCATCCAGTGCGTGATCGAGGTGACTGATCCCGATTCAAGCCGGCCGCCGCGCACGCCGCCCACAGACCAGCTGCACGTGCGCGCCGTGGCGCAGATCCGCTAGCGTGTCAGCGGCGGCCGCGTGGCGGTGCGCCACGGCGCGGGCCGCCGCCGCCGCCGCCAGGACGCCCGCCACCGGCGCCTGAACGCTGGCCACCACCGCCGCCGCTGCGACGCGGCGGCGCATCCTCCCGCGGCTTGTGCCGTGGAAAGGTGACGCCAGTAGCCAGCAGATCCTTCGTCACGCTGGCCACAGGAATCTTGTGCCCGATGTAGTTCTCGATCTCGGGCAGGCAGATGGCGTAGTCCTCACAGCCGAAGCTGATGGCATCGCCCTCGGTGCCGGCGCGGGCAGTGCGGCCGATGCGGTGCACGTAGTCGGCATGGTCCTGCGGCAGGTCGAAGTTGAACACATGGCTGACATCGGGCACGTGCAATCCCCGTGACGCAACGTCAGTGGCGATCAGCACGGCCAGTTCGCCGCTGTGGAACTCTTTCAGGTAGCGCAGCCGCTTGTTCTGCGGCACATCGCCGGAAATCGCCTGTGCATTGATGTTGTTCGCGCGCAGCACTTCTTCGAGGCGATCGGCCTGGCGGCGCGTATTCACGAACACCATGGTGCGTTCGGCGGCAGCGGTGCGCAGCAGGCCGATCAGCAGCGGAATCTTCTCTTCCATCGCCGGGAAGTAGATGAGCTGCCGCACCCGGTCCGCCGTGATGCGATCGGGCTCGATGCGCACGGTCTCCGGATTGTTCATGTGCTCGTAGGCCAGTTCCAGCACGCGCTGCGACAGCGTTGCGGAGAACAGCATCGACTGGCGCTGCGCCGGTTCGGGCATCTTGCGCAGCATGTAGCGGATGTCGGCGATGAAACCCAGATCGAACATGCGATCGGCTTCGTCGAGCACGCACACCTGGATATGGCGCAGGTCGAATACGCCCTGCTTGTAGAAATCGATGATGCGGCCAGGCGTGCCGATCAGCACGTCAGCGCCATCCTCGAACTGGCGGCGCTGCTTGTCGTAGTCCACACCGCCGAACACGCAGGCCAGCTTCAGACCCGTGTGCTTCGCCAGCGCGATGGCGTCGTTATGGATCTGCACGGCCAGCTCGCGCGTCGGCGCGATGATGATGCCGCGCATCGAATTCTTCGGCCGTTCGTCGTGCGGCAGCCGCGTCAGCAGTGTGTTGAACATGGATACCAGGAAGGCCGCGGTCTTGCCAGTGCCGGTCTGTGCCTGGCCGGCAACGTCGCGGCCGGCCAGCGCCAGTGGCAGCGTCTGTGCCTGGATCGGCGTGGTGAACTGGAAGCCGGCATCGCTGATGCCACGGGCCAGGCCAGGTGCCAGATCGAAGCTGCTGAAGGCCGGCCCGTCGGGCGCCACGGCGGTCTTGTTGCGTGTTGCCGCCACGGCCACGGGAGGCGCTTCGGCAGCCACATCGGGCACAGCCTCGACCGGTGGGAGGGGGGAGTCCGCAGCCTGCGCTGCAGAGCCAAAGAATCTGTTCCAGAGCTTAGTTATCATACCTGCTTCGTTATTCGACCTGTTTCGCAGGTCGCACCGGAACTCTTGCAAATCGGGCAAGGACCGGCTACAAAAGCGCCCTAGACACGGCGACTTTCTGTCGCCCTGGACGCAATCCCTTAACCACCTAGTCTAAACGCTTCACCGAATCCATGGCGCGGGAATTCTCTCCCGGGCCAGCGCATCCGGCGCCAAATCGAACCAAAACCGAATCTTGAGTTTCACCCGATCCGGCACAGAACCAAGGTCTAACCGCTATTGGAGGCTTTACCAGTGAGCAGTCCACTGATTGTCCATACCTCAGACGCCACATTCGAAAACGACGTGCTGAAATCCGCCGAACCCGTATTGCTCGATTTCTGGGCGGAATGGTGTGGGCCCTGCAAGATGATCGGCCCCATCCTCGAAGAGGCCGCCAATGAATACAAAGGCCGTGTGAAAATCGCCAAGATCAACATCGACGAAAACCCCCAGACCCCGCCGCGTTTCGGTATCCGTGGCAACCCCACGCTGATCCTGTTCAAGAACGGCAAGGTCGAGGCGCAGAAGGTCGGCGCCCTGTCCAAGTCCCAGCTCAGTGCCTTCCTGGACAGCAATCTGTCCAAACCAGGCGCCTCCGTGAGCACCGATCCGTGAGGGGCTATCTTGGTGGACCAGGTGGTGGCGGCGGCGGCGGCGGCGGACGCCGGCAGGGTAAAGGTGGCGGTGGCGGCGGTGGCGGCAGTGGTGGTGGACGCCATCGCGATGGCAACCGCGGTGGCGGCGGCGGCCCCAGCGGCAATGCCAACGGCAACGTAGGGCGCCACGACGAGATCTACGATCCCGAGCCGTTTGATCCCACGCTCGATGGCGAGATCAGCAGTCCGGAAGAACTGGCGCAGGCGCGCGCCTCGATGAGCCTGAACGAGCTGCGTTCCAAGCCCATCAACCAGCTGGTGAAGGTCGCCGAGACCATGGGGCTGGAAAGCCTCGCCCGGTCGCGCAAGCAGGACATCATCTTCTCGATCCTGAAGGCGCATGCCCGCAACGGCGAGCCCATCTATGGCGAGGGCGTGATCGAGATCCTGCAGGATGGCTTCGGCTTCCTGCGTTCGGCCGATTCGTCATATCTCGCCGGTCCGGACGATATCTACATCTCTCCGAACCAGGTGCGCCGCTTCAATCTGCGCACTGGCGATTCAATCTCCGGCCTGATCCGCCCGCCCAAGGATGGCGAGCGCTATTTCGCGCTGCTCAAGGTCGGCGAGATCAATTTCGACAGCCCCAACAGCTCGCGCAACAAGGTTCTGTTCGAGAACCTGACGCCGTTCCATCCCACCGCGCGGCTGAAGCTGCAGCGCGGCAACGGCAGCACGGAAGATCTCACCGCGCGTGCCATCGATCTGGTGGCGCCGATCGGCAAGGGTCAGCGCGGTCTCATCGTGTCGCCTCCCAAGGCCGGCAAGACGATGCTGCTGCAGAACATCGCCACGGCGATCACCGCGAATCATCCCGAGGTCTATCTCATCGTGCTGCTCATCGACGAGCGGCCCGAGGAAGTGACCGAAATGCAGCGCACGGTCAAAGGCGAAGTGGTTTCCTCGACTTTCGACGAACCCGCTGCCCGGCATGTGCAGGTGGCCGAAATGGTCATCGAAAAAGCCAAGCGGCTGGTCGAGCACAAGAAGGATGTGGTCATCCTGCTCGATTCCATCACGCGCCTGGCGCGCGCCTACAACACCGTGGTGCCGAGCTCGGGCAAGGTGCTCACCGGTGGTGTGGATGCGAACGCGCTGCAGCGTCCGAAGCGGTTCTTCGGCGCGGCGCGCAACATCGAGGAAGGTGGCTCGCTCACCATCCTGGCAACCGCGCTGGTCGACACCGGCTCGCGCATGGACGATGTGATCTACGAAGAATTCAAGGGCACCGGCAACATGGAAATCCACCTCGACCGCCGCATGGCCGAGAAACGAA
>JANPGU010000124.1:0-2328 GCA_031424095.1 Gammaproteobacteria bacterium | reverse complement strand
TTCCTTCCATCCGCTGTCGCACCATGCGAATGATCGCGAGCGGCTGCGCAAGCTGACGCTGGTGCAGACCTGGCACATGGAGCAGTTTGCCAGCTTCCTCGACAAGATGGCGGCCACCAGCGATGGCGAAGGTTCGCTGCTGGATCATTCGCTGTTCATGTACGGTTCGAACATGAGCAACAGCGACCGGCACAACAATTATCCGCTGCCGATCATTCTCGTGGGTGGCGCGGGTGGCTCACTGAAAGGCGGACGGCATATCGTGCCGCCGGAGCGCACGCCGGTTGCCAACCTGCATCTCACGGTGCTGAACAAGCTCGGCATCGCGCAGGACAAGTTCAGCAACAGCACGGGCCCGATCTCGGGAGTCTGAAGCAGCGTGAAGTTTCCATTGAACAGGCGCGAAGTGCTGCGGGCCGGGATGGGCGCTGCAGCCGGAATGACATTTCTGGGCGATGTGCTTGCTGCGGGTGTCGGCGGGATTTCCACCACCGCTCTCAACGACCGCCTGTGGCTGATCGCAGGGGCCGGCGGCAATGTTCTGGCCCTGCGCGGTGATGAGGGGCTGCTGCTGGTGGATACCGGCGCGCCCGGCAGCAAGCTGGTTTCCACGCTGCGGGACATTGCGAAGGGCGCAAAGGTGACCACCGTCATCAACACGCACTGGCATATCGAACACACCGGGGGCAACGACGAATTCGGAAAGGGTGGTGCCCGCATCATTGCGCATGCCAAGACGGCGCAGCGCATGGCGATCGACCAGTACGTTCCCTGGGAAGACCGCTATATCAAGGCGCGCCGCAAGGAGGCGGTGCCCAGGGAAATATTCTATCTCGGCAGCAAGCAGCTCAAGTTCGGCGCCGAGAACATTGAATACGGTTATCTGCAGCAGCCGCACACCGATGGCGACATCTATGTGTACCTGCGTGATTCCAATGTGCTGGTGGTGGGCGACGCAGTCTCGCCGGTGCTCGATCCCGTGATCTCGTGGTACGAGGGGGGCTGGGTGGGCGGTCGCGTGGATTCCCAGGCGAAGCTTCTGGCCATCGGCAATGAGCAGACCCGCATCGTGGCCGGCACAGACGGCGTGATTTCCCGCGCCGAGGTGAAGACCGAGCGTGAGGCAATGGAAAAGGTGTTCGAGCGCATCTCGGAAGCGATGCGCAAAGGCTTCACCACCGAGGACATGCAAAAGGGCAGGCTGCTCGACGGCCTGTCGCGCAAATGGGCTGATCCGGACAGAGCCATTTATGACGCCCACAAGAGCATGTGGGCGCACTACAACAAGCTGTCCCATACCATCGTATGAGAGAGGTTGATGCTGATCAGGCAGTCTGACACTGCCTGATCAGCGTCCGCGTTACTGGCGCGGTTCGCCGCGCCGGTTGACGTAGATGGTGCGGCCCGGTGGTGCGCTCATCTGCACGCGGTGCGTGACGTTGCGATAGTCGTAGGTGACGTCCCAGTAGTCTGGCGTCCCACTGTCTTGCGCAGTTTCGCAGCGGCGGACATCGCGGCCGTAGCCGTTCTTGTCACGCCCGACGTTGGAACCGACCACCGCGCCAGCGACCGCGCCGCCCGCCGTGGCGATGTCCTTGCCGGTTCCACCACCAATCTGGTGGCCGAGCACGCCGCCTATGACGCCGCCGATGATGCCGCCGGCGATATTGCGATCGCCTTTCCGGTTGTCGACCTGCTCGCGCTCAACCCAGCAACGCTGCTCGGGCTGGCCCATGACCGCACGCACTGAAGTGACAGGCGCCTCGTAAACCCGTTCGTTGGGGCGCTGCCGGTATTCGTAGTCGGCGTTCGCCAATGGCTCCGGGAAGCGCCGGCTGTCATTGTCATTGTAATTGCCGTTGCCATATCCATTGCCGCGGCGATTGCTGATCTTGCGCACCGAAGACAGGCGGTTGTTGACGCCCAGTCGCTTCAGCGAATCGTAGCTGCCCTGGCGCAACTCCACGCACTGGCCCCGGAAGCCAGGATCCTCGCAGACCTCCCAGCGTCCATTGTCGACAATCACCGATGATGCGCTGTCGTTGAAGCCACCGCGGCGCAGGTCGGACTGATCGCGCGATGTGGCATAAGCGCGCCCATGGAAATTCTCGCCTTCGTAGAAGGTGACCTGTGACATGGCCTGGGCGCTGAGAACTACCGCACCAAGGCCGAGAATCGTCTTCATCTTGCTGTTCATATGGACCTCCACTTTTCTGAAGTGTCCGCCGGGCAGCGTTTGGACGTTGTAGGAGGGCACCCATATAGCGGGTCCGTAATTGCCGTCACCCTCACCCACTGACGGCGAGCGACCTCAATGGCCCGCTGACA
>JANPGU010000123.1:0-2292 GCA_031424095.1 Gammaproteobacteria bacterium | reverse complement strand
GTCATCGGAAGGCAGCAAGGGCTGAAACGACAGGTCGCTGCCTGCCAGAGCGCCACGCGTGGCATCGAATACTGCCTGCAGACTGGCAGCGGCGCCTCGCGCGGCCCGGCCGTCGGGCAATATTTCCGCCAGCCATTCGTCCAGCGTGCAGCCGGTCGCACATAAAGTGCCGACCAGCGTGCCATGGGCCTCGGCGGCGTCCGAAAGCGCGCGCGACTGCGTCAGTGCGCGCTGCAGTTCATCAAATGTGCGGGTGGAAAGCGCCATCAGGGGTGATTATGCCTCAACGTTTCGCGCCGTGATTGACCCCTCGCCTGCCCGGCGGCACTATTGCCTGCACATGAGCCAGAACAAACAACACAACGCGGTGGAAACCGAACTGCAGCGACTGGAAGTACGCGTGGGCGAAATGCTGACGCTCATCCGGCAGCTCAATGAAGAAAACCGCGCCCTGCGCCATCGTCAGGACAATCTCGCCGGTGAACGCGCCGTGCTGCTGCAGAAGAACGAGCAGGTGCGCGCCAGCGTCGAAGCAATGATTGGCCGCCTGCGCCTGCTGGAAAGCGGCGTATGAGCGCGGGCGCTGCCGAACCGGTCAGCGTCCAGATACTCGACAAGGAATACCTGATTGCCTGTCCGCCCGAAGAACGGGAGGACCTGCAGAAGGCCGCTGCCCTGCTCGCCACGCGGCTCAAGGAGATCCGCGAAGCGGGCAAGGTCATCGGCACCGAACGCTCCCTGGTCATGGTGGCGCTCAATATGGCCAATGAACTGACCAAGCTGCAGGCGCGCGACGAGCATCGCGGCGCGGAGCTCGGCACGCGTGTCAAGCAGATGCGCGAGCGCGTTGAGCGCGCCCTGGTTCAGGGACAGCAGCTCGAACTGTAGTAAAGTGATCCTGCGTCGCCTGCGGTGTTCGATACGCGTGCCGGGTTACCCTCGGACCTAATTGAAAACCCAGGGGCGGGTCATTTGGCCAGGCTGTGCAAGTCCGCCTCGAGCGGGAAGCCTTACCTGACGATTGCCTGCCCCACCTGTTGCTCCGGTTCGAGAGCAACGGTACGCACCGGCACTCGCGGGTGGCGCTTCTCCTTCTTCCCCGCGGTCGGGTCGCGCCATTGACTACACCTGCCTCGCCGACCGATCCCCGCATTGCACTGCGCCGCGAGTTGCGCGCCCGACGGCGTGCCATCCAGGGAAAAGACCGGACTCTTGCCGCACGCCAGGTTGCCAGTCTGATAGACCGTGCGCTGTGGCTGCGACCCGGCCGCCGCGTCGGCCTTTACCTTGCCATGCCGGAAGAACTGGACACCGCGCCACTACTGGAAATCGCGAGGCGGCGTGGCTGTGTCATCGCCTTGCCGCGCATCGTGAGCAGGCGCCACGGCCGCATGCATTTCTTCGAAATGAACGGCTCCATCGCGCCCGGTGCGTTCGGCATCCTTGAATCTGGAGGCACCCGCATGCTGCGCGCGCGTGAACTGGACATCGTGTTCATGCCGCTGGTGGGTTTCGACGCGGCCGGCCATCGCATCGGCATGGGCAAGGGTTTCTACGACCGCCGCTTCGCGCACCGCATCCACCTCCGGCAGTGGCGGCGCCCGTTGCTGGTCGGACTGGCCTATGACGTGCAAGAGGTGCCGTCCCTCCCCCACGCGCAACACGACGTGCCTCTGGATGCGATTGTGACCGAGTCCACAGTGCGGCGGATGCCGCGGAGTCTGACCTGATGCGCTACTGGCTGATGAAAAGCGAGCCGTCGACCTTCGGCATCGACGACCTCGCCACCTCCCCGAAGCAGACCGCGAGCTGGGAGGGAGTGCGCAACTACCAGGCACGCAACATGCTGCGCGACGATATGAAGGCCGGCGACCTGGGCTTCATCTACCACTCCTCCTGTCCTGAACCAGGCATCGCCTGCGTCATGGAGATAGTCCGCGCCGGCTACCCCGACTCTTCGGCCTGGAATCCGAAGAGCGAGTACTACGACGCGAAAAGCCCTGAAAACAAGCCACTTTGGTACACGGTGGATGTGCGGCTGAAGCGGCGCGCGAAGCAGCTGCTGCCGCTTGCGGCGCTGCGTGAGCATGCCGCGGACAAGCTCGAGGGACTGCTGCTGCTCCGGCGCGGCAACCGCTTGTCGATCACCCCGGTCGACCGCGCGCACTGGAAGTTCATCGTCTCCCTGATGCGTTGATGGCGACGCGGGTCATGCGCGTGCAATGCCGGCGGCATGAACTTGCATGTGCAGTGATGGATCCCGTGCATGCGGTTGCTCGGAAGCAACGTCGC
>JANPGU010000122.1:0-5471 GCA_031424095.1 Gammaproteobacteria bacterium | reverse complement strand
CGGCAAGATTCCCGGCGGCTTCTTCAAACGTGAAGGCAGGCCTTCCGAGAAGGAAACCCTGACCTCGCGTCTGATTGACCGGCCGATCCGTCCCCTGTTTCCGGACGGCTTCTACAACGAAGTACAAGTAGTCCCAACGGTAGTCTCGCTCGACCCCAATATTCGCGCCGACATTCCCGCATTGCTGGGTGCCTCCGCTGCACTGGCCCTGTCGGGCGTACCGTTCGCCGGCCCCATTGGTGCCGCGCGCGTGGGCTACAAGGATGGCACCTACCTGCTGAATCCGACCAAGGAAGAAGCCGCAGGCTCGCGTCTTGATCTCGTGGTTGCCGGCACCGCCGGCGCCGTGCTGATGGTGGAATCCGAAGCCGACTGCCTGTCTGAAGAAGTGATGCTGGGCGCCGTGGTGTTCGGTCACGAACAGATGCAGGTGGCGATCAACGCCATCGTCGAACTGGTGAGGCAGGCCGGCAAGCCGCGCTGGGACTGGAAGCCAAGCGAAGTCGACAGCGAACTCGTAAGTTTCGCTTCAGCACAGACCGAAGCTGCGCTTGCCGAGGCCTATCGCATCACTGAAAAGCAGCAGCGGTACACCAAGGTCGGCGAGATCAAGGCTGCTGCAGCGGCAGCCGTGCCGCTGGTCGATGGCGCGCCAAAGTGGAACGCGCAGCTGGTCTCGAACCAGATCCACGCGCTGGAAAGCAAGATCGTGCGCGAGCGCATCCTGAATGGCGAGCCACGCATAGATGGCCGCGACTACAAGACGGTGCGTCCGATCCATATCAAGGTGGGCACGCTGCCCCGCACGCATGGTTCGTCGCTGTTCACGCGCGGCGAGACCCAGGCTCTGGTTACCGCCACGCTTGGCACGGGCCGCGATGCGCAGATGATCGACGCACTCGATGGCGAGCGCCGCGAGCCGTTCATGCTGCACTACAACTTTCCTCCGTTCTCGGTCGGTGAGACCGGCATGATGGGTTCGCCGAAGCGCCGCGAGATCGGCCACGGCAACCTGGCGCGCCGTGGCATCGCCGCCGTGCTGCCGGTGATGACCGATTTCCCGTACGTCATCCGCGTGGTGTCGGAAATTCTCGAGTCCAACGGTTCAAGCTCGATGGCCTCGGTCTGCGGCACCAGCCTTGCGCTGATGGATGCCGGCGTGCCGATCAAGGCGCCGGTTGCCGGTGTTGCCATGGGCCTGGTTCTGGATGGTGCACGCCACAAGGTGCTCACCGACATCCTGGGCGACGAAGATCACCTCGGCGACATGGATTTCAAGGTTGCCGGTACCGCCACCGGCATCACCGCACTGCAGATGGACATCAAGGTCGAAGGCATTACGCCGGCGATCATGAAGGTGGCGCTCGAGCAGGCGCAGGCCGGACGCCTGCACATCCTGGCCGAAATGAACAAGGTGCTGTCGACTGCCCGCACGAACATGTCGCAGTGGGCGCCGTCGATCATCACCATCAAGATCGATCCGGAGAAGATCCGCGACGTCATCGGCAAGGGTGGTGCGGTCATCCGCCAGATCACCGAAGAGACGGGCACCACGATCGATATCGAGAACGATGGCACGGTGAAGATCGCTTCGGTCATCGGCACGGCCGGCCGCGAGGCGCTGCGCCGGATTGAACTGATCACGGCAGACGTTGAAGTCGGTCGCATCTATGAGGGCCGCGTTGCGCGCCTGATGGACTTCGGCGCCTTCGTCACCATCCTGCCGGGCCGCGATGGCCTGGTGCATATCTCGCAGATTTCCGACGAGCGCGTCGAGAACGTCGGCGACAAGCTCAAGGAAGGCGATGTGGTGCGCGTGAAGGTGCTGGAAGTGGATCGTCAGGGCCGCGTGCGCCTGTCGATGCGCGACGTCGGTACGGCCTGATCAGGTCTTGATGCCGGGCCCTTGATCGGGCCCGGTGAGTCCAGTCGCTAGCCGCGCCCCGCAGGCGCGGAGGCATCCGCACCGTTCTGCGGAAACTGGCGCACTGACTGCTCCAGATAGCCGGCCAGTCCGTTGTGTACCGGCGTGCCGTAGCTGCGAATCACCTGCGACAGAAATTCCCGGCTCATCAGCGGATGGCTGCCGTGTTCCTGCTCGGCGATCACCTGCATCAGGATCGAACGGGTGATGTCTGCCTGGGTCTTCTTGTCCAGCACCAGGAATTCGACGCGTTCAACCACCAGGCGACGTACGTCGGCCAGCGTGATGTAACGGCTTTCAACCGTGTCGTAGAGACGACGGTTGGGATATTTTTTTATAACCCGTGGTTCGCTCATCACCGCCCCCTAGCGCGAGTGCTGTAACGTCGTCAGGCCGCACTACATTAGTACAAGAAGCGCCGGCAACCCAAATATCGGTTATGAGCGCAGCGAAACTGCGCGGGTTCCGGCCAGAGACTCGGGGCTCCAGTTTCCTGTTGCCCAAGTCAGTATGTCACTGACCGCAGCGGCTTTCAGACTTATCGGTGGTGACTGCTGTAGCAGCATCAATGCTCCATACAGGGCGGCTGACAGATCGTCATTGATCGCCAGCGAATGACGGGACTTCGCAAGCTTGGCTCCGTCCGCTTCGGTGATGAGCGGTACATGCGTATATCGCGGCACTGGCAGCAATAATGCGCCGGCGATGCAGACCTGCCAGGCCGTGCTGTCCAGCAGGTCCGCGCCGCGCACCACATGGGTGATGCCCTGGGCGGCATCGTCCACTACAACGGCGAGCTGGTAGGCAGCGAGATTGTCGCGCCGGTAGATGACCGGGTCGCCGATGCTGGCGCTATCGAAGCAGCACCGGCCCTGGATCCCGTCGTCGAAGCAGATGTTGCCAGCGGGCAGGCGCAGGCGGCGTGCCGCAGGCGATGTCTGCAAACCAAGATCGCGGCAATGGCCTGCGTAGACTCCAGGCGCATCGCTGCGTGAGCAATTGCACCGGTAGCTGTAACCGCTGGCCTCGAGTGCATGCAGGGCTGCTGCGTAGGCATCGCGCCGGGCGGACTGGTAGATCACCGGCTCATCGGAAACCAGCCCGAGGCCGGCAAGCGTTGCCAGGATGGCCTCGGCTGCACCGGGCACGCAGCGTGGCGTGTCCAGGTCTTCCATGCGGATGATCCAGGTGCCGCCGTGGACGCGCGCCTCAAGCCAGCTGGCCAGCGCGGCGACCAGCGAGCCCTGGTGCAGGAGCCCCGTGGGTGAGGGCGCGAAGCGCCCGCGATAGGACGCTGCCGCCCCCTGCTGCCGGTCAGCGGTAGCGGTCGTCCCGGTCGCCGTACTGTTTTTCACGGCGTTCGCGGCGTTCCTGCGCTTCGATGCTCAGCGTGGCAACGGGGCGGGCTTCCAGGCGTTTGACGCCGATCTGCTCGCCGGTCTCCAGGCAGTAGCCGTAGCTGCCGTCTTCGATTCGACCGAGCGCTTCGTCGATCTTGCGGATCAGCTTGCGTTCGCGATCGCGGGTGCGCAGCTCGAGGCTGAACTCTTCTTCCTGCGTGGCGCGATCGTTCGGATCAGGGAAGTTGGCCGCCTCGTCCTTCATGTGCGAGACAGTGCGGTCCACTTCCAGCATCAGGTCCTGCTTCCAGCTCTGCAGGATTTTGCGGAAGTGTTCGAGCTGTTCCTTGCTCATGTACTGCTCGCCGCGCTTGGCGACGTAGGGCTGCACATTGCGCGGTCCGGACAACAGGCTCTCGCCGGTCTCGGAATCCTCACTGGCTTCAACGGGAACAGGGCGAGCGGCAGGACGCAGGGACGGGGCAGCGACGGGAGTCGCGGCGACAGCTGGCTTCTTCAGGGGCTTTTCAACTTCTCTGGATGGTTTCATTACGACCGGGCGTTTGACGGGTTCAGCCGCGGGCTTCGGCGCAGGCTTCTTTGCAACGGGCGCAGTCTTCTTTGGCGCAGCTTTCACTGCGGCGGTTTTCTTCAGCTTGGTAGCTTTAGGCGCGGATTTCTTCGCGGCCATCTTGCGCTCCCGTTACGACCTTCGGGCCTGGAAAAGGACGCGGGATTATACCGGCCGCCCGCGACCTGTACAGCCGGTCGCAGGGGCCCTGGAAAAGCACCTTTTGTGGGGCACCCCGTCTCAGGGCAATTTGACTTCCGGGGCGGGCGTCCAGCCGGCTGCCCGGTGCTCGGCCACCACCGTGGTGTAGATGCCGCCCCGCACGTAGAACTCGGCCGTCAGCCGCATGAAGCGGGGCGACGTTGCGCCAGCCAGTGCGGCCAGCATCTCGTTGGTCACGGCTTCATGAAAGCAACCGCGGTTGCGGAACGACCAGAGGTAAAGCTTGAGCGACTTCAGTTCGACGCAGAGGCGATCGGCAACGTAGTCCAGCTTCAATGTGGCGAAGTCGGGCTGGCCCGTCTTGGGACACAGACAGGTGAATTCCGGCATCGTCATGCGGATGGTGTAGTCGCGCTCGGGCGCGGGATTTGGAAACGTCTCGATCGACGTCGCAGGTTGGGTGCTCATAATCGGTGCAAGTAATCTACACTACGCGACTTCATTCGTCCGCCTGGAATTCTGATCCGTTCACGATGCGTCTGACCAGAGTAAAACTCGCCGGGTTCAAGTCTTTTGTCGAACCCACCAATGTTCCGTTTCCAACCAACCTGTCCGGAGTGGTGGGGCCGAACGGTTGCGGCAAGTCCAACATCATCGATGCCGTCCGCTGGGTGATGGGCGAGCTGTCGGCGCGCCACCTGCGCGGCGAATCGATGACCGATGTCATCTTCAATGGCTCCGGCGGCCGGCGGCCGGTGGGCACCGCTTCAGTCGAGCTGGTGTTCGACAACAGCGACGGCAAGAGCGGCGGCACCTACGCCACCTACGCTGAGATTTCGCTCAAGCGCGTGGTGTCACGCGATGGCACTTCGGCCTATTTCATCAACGGCGCGCGCTGCCGCCGCAAGGACATCACCACGCTGTTCCTGGGCACGGGCCTGGGTTCGCGCAGCTACGCCATCATCGAACAAGGCATGATCTCGCGCGTCATCGAGGCGCGCAGCGAAGACATGCGCTCCTTCGTCGAAGAAGCGGCCGGCATCTCCCGTTACAAGGAGCGCCGGCGCGAGACCGAAGCGCGGGTCAGCGGCACGCGCGAGAACATGGAACGTCTGCAGGATCTGCGCGACGAGGTGGACAAGCAGATCCGCCATCTGACGCGGCAGGCCAATCAGGCGCGGCGTTTTCAGGAACTGAAAAACGATGAGCGCAAGCTCATCGCCGCAGTGCTGGCGCTGCGCCTGCGCGAGATCGACAGCGGCGCCGCCATCAACGATCGCGCCATGCGCGATGCCGACCTGCACCTGCAGGAAGCACTGGCAGCGCAGCGCGCCGCGGAAGCGGCGGTCGAGAAGCAGCGCGAGTTCCAGTTTGCGGCCAGTGAACGCGTCACCGGTGTGCAGGGCAACTTTTATCAGCAGGGCGCCGCAGTGGCGCGCGCCGAGCAGCAGCTGGCGCATACGCGCGAGATACG
>JANPGU010000121.1:0-1511 GCA_031424095.1 Gammaproteobacteria bacterium | reverse complement strand
ACCAACAGTCGCACTGCGCAGTTCCTGGGTGGCGCGGCGGTTTCCGCACTGGGCATGGTGGTCGGCGCAGCGGGACCATTGGTGGCTGCATTCGTGCGCGGGATTGCCGACCGGCGCCAGCTCGTGGCGACCCACGCGACGCTCAATGCCTTCCAGCACGTGTTCAAGGTCATCGTATTCGTGGCGATGGGATTTGCCTTCCGCCAGTATCTGTCGCTCATCCTGCTGATGGTCATAGCCGGATTTGCCGGGACCATGGTCGGCAGCCGCATGCTCACGCGGGTACCGGAAAATGTATTCCGGCTGGCGTTCCGGATCCTGCTCAGCCTGGTGGCGCTGGGATTGATCCGACGGGCGCTTAGCTAGAATCGGGTGACCCTATCGCAGCGCCAGCGCTTCCTTCACCACACTGCGGTCGATGAACTGTGCCAGTTCCACACGACTTCGCGCTGCGCGGTTGCTCACGCCGGCAAGCCATACCTCTTCAGTTTCGAGCACGTCCAGCATGTCCGGGATGATGTGGACGGGAAACTCCGTCTCTGGCCATCCCCATCCGATCTGCTCTTCCGAGAAACCGAGCACACTTGAAATGTGGGGCAGATGAGGTTTCGGATTCTTCTTCAGCGCCTTGGTGGCATCCGCGACGGCACGCACGAACCGCACGATCGCGCGCCGCTTGTCGGCGTCTGCCAGGTCCGTCGCCCGCGCATTCAGATTGAACGCCTCACGGTAGACCTTGCGATCCTGCAAAACGATGGCGTCCTTGCCGAGCAGATGCACTGCGACTTCGGGCTCAGGCTCGAAGGTGGCCATGACATCCGCGTCGCCGCGCGCGAGCGCCTCGGCCATGCGGAACCGGCTCGGCGCGGGAGCAGCCTGGCCCGCCACCGCCTGCGGTGGCGCAGGCAGAGTGACCAGTGTGACGTCTTCTTCCTTCAGCCCCGCGCTGCGCAGCATCGCCACCAGGTAGTAATGCGCGGAAGTCAGGCGTGGCACAAGCACGCGCTTTCCCTTCAGGTCAGAAAGCTTGCTGATGCCCACAGAGCGTCGCCCGACCAGGCGATAGAAACTCTCCGAGACGGTCATGATGATGCGCAGGTCAGGATTGGTCACGGACTCGCGCAGCAGCTGTGTTTCGGCATTGGTTGCCAGATCCGCAGCACGTGAGGTGATGCTGACTACCCCACCCGAGGGAACATCGATCTTCTGCGGATAGAAATTGTTGGCGGCGATCAGTACGGGCGAGAGCTCGATCCAGCGGGAACCCGCGACCTTGATCGGGACGAGTGGTGCTTCGTCCCGGGGTGGAGTCGAGCTGCAGCTCTGCAGCAGCAATCCCGCAATCGTGAAGAGTGCAACGCGGACACGCGTGTGAAAAAGCCGGTTGAAGATCGCAGGACGGGCTTGTGTGTTCTGCATGGCGATGCGGCGGCGGTTTTCCCGCCGCCGCTCCTTCGTTCCTGTTATTCCCAGCCAGTCGGCGAGTTGTACGGTGCCGTGAAGCCCATCGC
>JANPGU010000120.1:0-21842 GCA_031424095.1 Gammaproteobacteria bacterium | reverse complement strand
CCACGGGCGCCGCCACGATCACCGATCTGCAGCGCTGGTTGGAAACATCCAGAACGGCGGCGGTGGTTTGGTCGGGCGGCCGCCAGGTGCCGGGCGACAGCCACAGCGCCACCACCCAGACGACTGCCGCAAAAGCGGTGGTGAAGACGAAACTCACCCAGGCGGCGGCGCGCGCGCTGCGCCAGGCGTATAGCAGCGTCAGCACGACCACCAGCAGCGTGGCCAGGCCCACGAAAGCCAGTGTGCGCTGATGGGCGCGGGTGTCGATGCCAACGCGTTTGCGCAATGCGGTGACATCCGGGCCGGGCGCGGCCTGCGCCTGCCATCGCTGCTTCAGCTGTTCCAGATCCGGCGGGGCGTTCATGCGCGTTCTCCCATCAGCTTCCGCAAGCTGGCGCGCGCCCGATTCAGGCGTACGCCGACGTTGGTTTCAGAAATGCCAAGCACCGCGGCGATCTCGGCGTAATCCATGTCTTCCAGAGCCAGCACCACCACTTCGCGCTGGATGAGGGGCAGGCGGCGCACGGCATCGACCAGGCGGGCGGACTGCTGGGCCGCGCTCAGCGCCATCTCGATGGGCCGTGCGCCATCTTCAGGGTCCAGTTCCAGCTCCTGCAGTGATTCCACCGGCTTGCGGCGCACGATGTGGTTGATGCAGTGGTTGTGCGCAATCCGAAACAGGAAGGTTCGCTCCGAGGATTCACCGCGGAAGCGCGGCAGGGCCTGCCACAACGCCAGCGCAATCTCCTGCAGCAGGTCGTCGCGCTCGCCAGTGGTGCCCGCATAGCTGCTGGACAGGCGCCGCAGCGCCCCCAGATTGGCATTGAGCAGCGCCAGGAAGCGCTGTTCACGGGTCTGTTCGGTCATGGCGATAGATAGTCCCGCAACGGCGCCGCTCCTTACAATGTGTTTGCGGCGCCTGTCATGCGCGCCACTGTAAGAAAGCAGCGGTCTGCCGGACTGATACTGGCAGGAACAACAATCGGGCGGATTCCAGGGGTCTCCAATGAGCAGCATTGCCACGCTTCAGGCACTGGTTTTCGAGCCACGCAAGGCTTTCGCGGCCATTGCCGAGCGACCGCGCGTGTTGTTTCCATTGCTGCTGCTGATCCTCACCACCGCCGGCATTGCACTCTGGTACTACAACGTGGTCGATCTGGAGTGGATGACCGACCGGCAGATCCGCGCCAGCGGCTTTGCGCGTTCGCTTACCGAGGCGCAGATCGAGACTCAGGTAAAGCAGGCGGCTGAGCATCCCACCCGGGCCGCGACCATCGCGGTCGTCGCAACTTCCTGTGCGGTGGTCATCATCTCGCTGATCACGGCGCTCTATTACCTGCTGGCGGGCAAGATCACCAATGTGCAGCGCGGCTTCAAGCAGTGGTTTGCCTTCACCGCCTGGACCTCGCTGCCGTCGGTGCTGAGTGTCATTCCGGCGGGCTATGTCCTGCTCACCGCCACCTCCGCGCAGATCGATCAGGGCGATCTGCAACCGCTGTCGCTGAACTCGCTGATCTTCCAGCGCGCGCCGGGCGAGCCGGGCTACACGCTGCTGCTCAGCATCAACCTGCTGCAGTTCCTCTCTCTTTACCTTGCCGCGGTCGGCGTCAAGACCTGGTCCGGACGATCATGGTTGTTCAGCATCGTGTTTTCTGCGCTGCCGTTCGTGCTGATCTACGGCTGCTGGGCGTACTTTGCACTGGGGCGATCATGACAAGCACGAAGAAGATTCTCGTAATCGCCGGACTGGTGCTGCTGGTGGCCGTGCCGGTGGCGATGCGCGCCAGGCGCGGCGGTGATGCCAAGGAAGTGGAGGTGCAGACCGTCGCGGCGCGCGTCATTTCTCCAACGATCCTGGCATCCGGCAATCTCACCTACCAGACCGAGATCCGCATCATGTCCGAGGTCATGGGCCGGGTGAAGGAACTGTACGTCAAGGAAGGCGACGAAGTGAAGCAGGGCGATGTGCTGCTGCGCCTGGATCCCGCCACCGTGCGCGCGCAGGTCGATCGTCTGGAAGCAGGGCTGCAGCAGTCGCGGCTGGCCATCCAGCGTGCGCGCGTCGGCTCCGATACCGCGGAAACCAAATGGAGCCGCTATCAGAAGCTGCGTGAATCCGGCGTGATCGATGCCAACACCTATGACGAAGTGCGCACCCAGCGCGATCAGTCGAAGGTGGAACTCGACAGCGCCACCCAGCAGTCGCGGCAGACCGAGGCTTCATTGAAGGAAGCCCGTGAGCAGCTGGCAAAGACCGAGCTGCGCGCGCCCATCTCCGGTCGCCTGACAGCGGTGAAGATCAAGATCGGCGAAACCGCCGTCCCCAGCGCCACCAGCATTGCGGGTTCCGACCTGCTGGTGATCGCGGATACCACCAATCTCTATGCCGAAGTGAACGTCAACGAGACCGACGTGGCGCGCGTCGTGCCCGGTCAGGAAGCGCGCATTGTTCCGGCTGCATTTCCCGATAAATCGTGGCAGGGCGCGGTTGAAACGGTGGCGGTGTCGCCGGTGCAGGTTGCCGGGCAGGGCAAGAGCTACCTGGTGAAGATCCGCCTGACCAAGTCCGATGATCTGCAGTTCCACACCGGCATGAGCTGTCGGGCCGAGATCGTCACCACTGGCGCCAGCGCCGCCGCGGTGATTGCCGTGCCCGTGCAGGTGGTGCAATACGAAGAGGCGGATGAGCGCGACGCGCCGGCCAAAGCCAGCGTGTTCACCGTCGTTAACGGCAAGGCCAGCAAGCACGCCGTGGAAACCGGCGTGGCGGACGACAGCTACGTGGCCGTGACCAAGGGCGTGGAACTGGGCGCAACGATCGTCACGGGTCCGGCGCGCGTGCTGCGCTTCCTGCGTGACGGTGACCGCGTCAAGGCCACCGCTGCCGAAGACGCTTCAGGTGCAGCCCCGAAGCCCGCAGTCAAGAAGCCGTGATCGAGCTCACTGGAATCTCGAAGCGTTACAGTCTCGGCGGGCAGGAATATCCGGCGCTCGACAACGTATCACTGTCGATTGCGCGGAACGAGTTCCTGGCGCTGACCGGCGCTTCGGGTTCCGGCAAGTCGACGATGATGAACATCCTTGGCTGCCTCGACACGCCCACCAGCGGGCAATACACGCTCGATGGAGAACAGGTGGCGGGGCTCGACGACGAACAGCTGGCTTCGGTGCGCAACCGCAAGATCGGCTTCGTGTTCCAGAACTTCTATCTGATGCCACGCATGACGGCACTCGACAATGTGGCGCAGCCACTGATCTACCGCGGCATCGGGCCGGTGCAGCGTCGCGCCCATGCGGAGCTGGCGCTGCAGCGCGTGGGTCTCGGCGATCGCGTGCAGCATCGGCCCAATGAAATGTCCGGCGGGCAGCGCCAGCGGGTGGCCGTGGCGCGTGCGCTCGTCGGTCATCCCGAGCTGCTGCTGGCCGATGAGCCCACCGGCAATCTCGACAGCCGCACCGCGCGCGAGATCCTCGATCTGTTCACGCAGCTGCATGCGGAAGGCCAGACGGTGGTGATCGTCACGCACGATCCCAGTGTTGCAGCCTGCTGCAAGCGCCTGGTGCGCCTGCATGACGGCAAGATCGCCGAGGACCGCGATGTTTGAGCATCCAGCAAGTCCTGCAATGCGGTTTTGGGAGCTCCGTAATGGCTGAGCTCGTGGACGACGTCGGCGCATCGCGCAAGCTGCTGTACGCCGTCGAGGAATGCCTGCGCTCGGCCATGTCCAGCATCCTGGCGCATCGGTTGCGCAGCTTCCTGACCATGCTCGGCGTGATCATCGGCGTCGCCTCGGTGATCTGCGTGATCGCCATGGTGCAGGGTCTCTCGGGTCGCATTTCGCAGCTGTTCGAGGGCCTGGGCGCAAGCACGCTGACGCTGCAGGCGGATACGCCGATCGAAGACCGGCTGCGCGGCCAGGTGAACCGTCTGCGGCTTGCCGACATCGAAGAACTGCGGTTCCGTGTCGATGGCATCTCGCATATCACGCCGATCCTGCCGGTCTCTGCAGGGCAGGTGACCTGGGGCTCGCAGAGCGCCGCTGGCCAGTTCTTCGGCACCACGGAAAGCCTGCAGGATGTGCAGCACCTGTTTCCGCGCACCGGCCGCTTCATTTCAAAGAGTGATGACGACAGTCGCCGCCGCGTCATCGTGCTGGGCGACAAGATCCGCAAGGATCTGAAAATGCCAGAGCGGCCTGAGGGTCAATTCGTGCAGCTCGGGCGCGAGTGGTTCAAGGTCATCGGCGTGATGGAGCCGCGTGGCGAAGTGTTTGGACAGAACCTCGATCTGTTCATGCTGATGCCGTACCAGACGGCGCTGTCATTCGGCAGTGCGCAGATACGCCCGGATTTCAACGTCACCTTCGTGGTGGACGATCCCGATGCGGTGCAAAACGTCAAGCAGCGCGTGATCTCGCTGATCCGCCGCGCGCATGGCATCAAGGCCGGCGATCCGAACGACTTCCAGGTGCAGGCGTCGGATTCGATCGCGAAGACCTTCAGTCAGATCACCAGCATGGTTACGCTGGTGGTTGGCGGTGTCGTTGGCATCTCGCTGCTGGTGGGTGGCATCGGCATCATGAACATCATGCTGGTGTCGGTCACCGAGCGCACGCGCGAGATCGGCATCGCGAAGGCGCTGGGTGCACCGCGCCGTTTCATCATGCTGCAGTTCCTGATCGAAGCCATGTTGCTGGCCGTCATCGGCGGCATCATCGGCATGCTCATCGGGTTCGGACTTGCCTACGGCATCGCGGGTCTGATTCCGAATTTCCCGCCGCCGTCCGTGCCCTGGTGGGCGGTGGTCGGCTCGTTCCTGTTCTCGATGCTGATCGGCATGATTTTCGGCATCCTGCCAGCCAGCAAGGCTGCCAATCTGGTGCCCATAGACGCCCTCCGTTACGAATAGTTCGGCGGGTGTTTGAGAGCTTCACCGGGCACGCGGGACTGTGCTGTAATGCCGCGCCCTTGGGCTTGCGGTACTCCTAATGCTGATTGTTCACCGCCTGCGGCACCTGGCCGCAATCTTCTCCCTGGCTTGTCTTGGCCTGCTGGCCCAGGCGCCGGCGTTCGCGCGCACGCAGGAAGCAAACCTGCTGCCAGTGGTTGCGCTGGGGCCCAGTACGGTTACCAACAAGCCCAGCGCGGTGCGCGGCGGCCTGTTGTTGGCCAATGACGGCAATATCTATTTTGCGTCGAGCGGCGGTGGCCTGGGTGCCGGCGCCATCGGCAAGCTGACCCCTGCGGGCGAGCTCAGTGTGCTGTACGCGTTTGCCAGCGGCACCGAGGGCGCGTCGTCATACGCGGATCTGATCCAGGGCGCCGATGGCAACCTGTATGGCACCACCTATCTCGGCGGTGACAAGGGCGCGGGCACGGTATTCCAGGTTTCGCTGACCGGCACCTACAAGGTGCTGTACTCATTCGGCCAGACCAAGCTCGATGCCATCCTGCCTTACGCCGGACTGGTGCAGGCGGCCGATGGCAACCTTTACGGCACAAGCCTGCGGGGTGGCAACAATGACAAGGGCACGATCTTTCGCCTGAGCACCACGGGCACGTTCACGATCATCCACCATTTCGACGGCTCCAACGGCGAGAACCCGGAAGGTTCGCTGATCGTGGGCACCAACGGTGAGCTGTACGGCACCACGCTGCAAGGTGGCAGTGGCAATCGCGGCACGGTCTTCCGCATTTCCACCAGCGGCGCCTTCACGCTGGTCTATTCCTTCCCGTCGCTGGGTGAATTCAATTCCTCGGGCCTCGCGATCAATACCACCGGCGCGAATCCGCGTGCGGCCTTGCTGCTGGCCAGCGACGGCAACTATTACGGCACGGCCTATCAGGGTGGCTCCAGCGGCTACGGCACGGTGTACAAGATGACACCGGCGGGTGTGGTCACCGTTTTCCGTGCTTTCAAAGGTCCGTCCTTCGACGGCGCGTTTCCGCTGGCAGCAGTGGTGCAGGACGCAGCCGGAAATTTCTACGGCACCACGCTCAACGGCGGTTACCTGAACCAGGGCTCGGCCTGGCGTCTGAATGCGACTGGCACGCAGTTCAGCCTGCTGCATGGCTTCACCAATTCGCTGGTCGACGGTGCGCAGCCCTACGGCAAGCTCCTGCTCGCCGGCGGCACCATCTACGGCGCGACTTTCAGCGATGGTCTTGCCGGCGCCGGCGCGATCTTCAAGCTTGACCTCGGCAGCAACGGTGTATTGCCGGCGGAACTTTCGGTGTCGCCGACAGAAATTACCAAGGGCAGCAGTGCAACGTTGACGTGGTCGGTGCCTACAGCAGCGACCTGCACCGCGCTTGGCCAATGGGCCGACAGCACAGTGGGCACATCGGGCACGTTGACGGTGACACTGGACGCGGCCGCTATCTATACTTACGGGCTCAGTTGCACCGACGGGGCGGGTGGCGTGCACAACGCCTACACGGCGCTCACTGTCAAAGCGCCTCCCCTCGAGTCGGTTGATGGCGGCGGTGGCACCGGCGGAATCTCGCTGTCGCTACTGCTGCTGTTTGCGGTGCTGCTGTTCAGAAAAAACTTCAGGGAGATTTTCACAGCATGTCCGTAATTACCGCCACCAGCGCCGAGATCCGCGCGCTGCTCCAGAATGCCTCGATCGAGATGACCTGCAAGGACACCGGCGATCTGGCGGAAGCCGCAACGCTCGTGCCCAAGGGCACCGACATCTTCATCGCGCTGTTCCCCAACCAGACCTGGGACGACCTGACGGTTGCTGCAAAGGCCGTGGGCGAGGCCGGCTTCAACGCCGTCCCGCATGTGCCCGCGCGTCGCATCAAGGATCGCGCTGAAGTGGCAGAGATTGCGCGCAAGCTCACGCAGGTTGCGGGTGCGAAGAAGATGCTGCTGATCGCCGGCGACATGCCCGCACCGGAAGGCGCGTTCGATTCCACCATCGGCGTGCTCGAGACCGGCGAACTGGCGAAGGCCGGCATCAAGACCTTCTACATGGCAGGTCATCCCGAAGGCCATGCGCACATGACCGTGGAGCAGCAGCGCCTGTTCGAGGCGCGCAAGGTCGCGCTCTCGAAAGAACAGGGCTTCGAGCTCAAGTTCACCACCCAGGTGTGCTTTGAATCCGAACCCATCATCGCGTGGGAAAAGATCATGCGTGCGAATGGCATCACCAACACCATTCGTCCTGGTCTAGGTGGCCCGGCCAGCATCAAGACGCTGCTGCGCTACGCGAAGATCTGCGGTGCCGGTGCATCGATCCGGGCACTGACCAGCGGCAAGGCCAGCCTCGTTGCCAGCCTGCTGCGCGACAGCGGCCCGGAAGAAGTCGTGACACAGCTCGCTGCCGCCAAGGGCAGCGGCCAGTCGAATTTCGAAAGCGTGCACATGTTCGCTTTTGGCGGCTTCCTGAAGACCACGAAGTGGGTGGCGGCCGTGCAGAAGGGCAGCTTCGCCATCAACGACAAGGACGGCGACTTCGACGTCAAGCTGTAGGGCCGAAGCCAACAGCCTTCGAGGTTCGTCACGCGGCCGCCGCACTGGTCCTTCGGGCTGGATCGGCGGCCGTTTTCTTTGCTGCGGCACGGTCGTAGCCGGCGCGGGCCTTTTCCATGCTGCTGCGGTGCTTGATCGCCCAGGTGATCAGTCCCACGATGGGAGCGCGCAACGAATCGCCCACTGCAGTGAGCTGGTAGTCGACGCGCAATGGTATCGTTGGCGACACGCTGCGGGTCAGCAGGCCGTCCCGTTCCAGGCTGCGCAGTGTCAGCGTCAGCATGCGCTGGGAGATGCCATCCACTTCGCGCTTGATCTCGTTGAAGCGCAGGGGCCCCCCATGCAGCACGGCGATGATGTAGAGACTCCATTTGTCACCGACCCGGTCCAGAATCTCGCGGATCGGCGCGCAGTTGCTCTCGGTGCAGATGGCGAACGCGGACTTGCGGCGCGGTGACATAGATGTGCCCTCTTGTACGAAATCTGCCAGTCAGTATATTTTGTATCCTAACAACCAAAAGTGTACCACTAGCCGCATGCCAGCCTCATCCGTCTCCCGTTCCCTGTGTTTCTTCGCAGTTCTTGCAGGGCTGTCCGCCTGCAGCAAGGCTCCGCCTGCGGGGCCACCCCCGGCCATGGAAGTCAGCGTGGCAGTGGTGCCCGAGCGCGACATCACCGAATGGGATGAATACACCGGCCGCCTCGAGGCGGTGAACACCGTCGAGATCCGGCCGCAGGTTTCCGGTGCGTTGCAGACCGTGGCCTTCAACGAAGGCAAGGAAGTGAAGAAGGGCGAATTGCTGTTCCAGATCGATCCGCGCCCGTTCCAGGCCGAGCTTGATAGGGCGCTGGCGCAACGGGAGCAGGCGCAGACCGCGACGGAGCTGGCCGCTGCCGACCTGACCCGAGCCCAGAAGCTTCTGACCTCGCGCGCCATTTCGCAGGAAGAGTTCGATCAGCGCGCGGCCGCCAGCCGCAGCGCGGTTGCCGGCGAGAAGGCCACCGCTTCTGCGCTCGAAGTGGCACGCCTGAACCTTGCGTACACGCGCATCACTGCGCCCATCGACGGCCGCATCGGCCGCGCCGAGGCCACGCCGGGCAACCTGGTTGCTGCCCAGACCACGCGCCTCACCACGGTCGTTTCACTGGCGCCCATGTACGCGTACTTCGAAGCTGCGGAGCAGGACTACCTGAAATACATGGAACTCGCGCGTACGGGTGCGCGGCCGTTGTCGCGGGACAAGGCAAATCCGGTGTTCATGGCGGTGGGCAATGAAAAGGAGTTCAGTCACGAAGGCTACATGGACTTCGTCGACAACCGCGTCAACGCAGCCACCGGTACGCTGCTGGGTCGCGCGGTGTTTCCGAATCCGGACCGCTTCCTGACGCCCGGCATGTTCGTGCGCGTGCGGCTCATCGGCACCAGCAAGTACAAGGGGCCGTTGATCAACGATCGCGCGATCGCCACCGATCAGGACCGGCGCTTCGTGCTCGTGGTCGGCGCCGACGACAAGGTCGAGTACCGCGCGGTCACCACCGGTCCCATGGTCGAGGGACTGCGTGTCGTGCGTGAT
The DNA here is from genome assembly GCA_031424095.1 of Gammaproteobacteria bacterium. Classification (GTDB taxonomy): domain Bacteria; phylum Pseudomonadota; class Gammaproteobacteria; order Steroidobacterales; family Steroidobacteraceae; genus ZC4RG30. The sequence continues at coordinate 12,788 of JANPGU010000120.1, read as the reverse complement.
GGTGTGAAGGCCGGCGAGCGCATCATCGTCAATGGCCTGCAGCGGGTACGGCCGGGCATGACCATCAAGCCGCGCATCGTGCCGATGGACGCGGCCGAGGCGGCGGCAGCACCGTGAAGTTCGCGCATTTCTTCATCGACCGCCCCATCTTCGCGGGCGTGGTCTCGATCATCATCTTCCTGGCCGGCCTGATTTCACTGCAGCGCCTGCCGATCAGCGAATATCCGGAAGTTGCGCCACCGTCGGTGGTGGTGGCCGCGGCCTATCCCGGCGCCAGCCCGGCGGTGGTCGCTGAGACCGTCGCCGCGCCTCTGGAACAGGCGATCAATGGCGTGGAAGACATGCTCTACATGTCTTCGCAGTCGTCGTCCTCCGGTTCGATGCAGCTCACCGTCACCTTCAAGAGCGGCACCGATGCGGACCAGGCGCAGGTGCGCGTGCAAAACCGCGTCGCGCAGGCGCTGACCAAGCTGCCGGAAGACGTGCGGCGCATCGGCGTGACCACGGTCAAGAGCAACTCCGACATCACGCTGTTCGTGCAGCTGATCTCGCCCGACAAGCGCTATGACCTCAAGTACCTGCGCAACTACGCGGAACTGCAGGTGCGCGACACGCTGGCGCGCATCCAGGGCATGGGCCAGGTCGAGGTCTTCGGCGGCGGCAGCTATGCCATGCGCCTGTGGCTGGACCCGCAGAAGATCGCCGCCCGCAACATGACGGCGGGCGACGTGGTCGCGGCTGTGCGCGAGCAGAATGTGCAGGTGGCTGCGGGTGTGGTCGGTGCCGAGCCGATGCCGAAGGCTGTCGACCAGCAACTGCTGATCAATGCCTACGGGCGCCTCGCATCCGAAGAGGAATTCGGCGAGATCGTCATCAAGACCGGCGAGCAGGGCGAGGTCACGCGTCTGAAGGACGTGGCCCGCATCGAACTTGGATCCGCGGACTACGGCATCATCGGCTATCTCGACAAGAATCCGGCCGTGGCCCTCGCCATCTTCCAGGCGCCGGGTTCCAATGCGCTGCAGCTTTCCACGGATGTGAAGAGCGCGATGGACACCATGTCGCGCAACTTTCCCGAAGGACTGGAATATCGGGTCGTCTACGATCCCACCAACTTCGTGCGCCATTCCATCAATGCCGTGGTGGAAACCCTGGTCGAGGCGCTGCTCCTGGTCGTGCTGGTGGTGGTGCTGTTCCTGCAGAGCTGGCGCGCCTCCATCATCCCGCTGGCCGCGGTGCCCGTGTCCATCGTCGGCACGTTTGCGGTGCTCAATCTGGCCGGATTCTCGATCAATACGCTGTCGCTCTTCGGACTGGTGCTCGCTATCGGCATCGTCGTCGACGATGCCATCGTGGTAGTGGAGAACGTGGAGCGCAACATCGCCGCCGGCCTGTCGCCGCGCGACGCCACCTTCCGCGCGATGGATGAAGTCAGCGGCCCGATCATCGCCATCGCGCTGGTGCTCACGGCGGTGTTCATACCCATCGCCTTCCTCGGCGGACTGACCGGCGAGTTCTATCGGCAGTTCGCCGTCACGATCGCGATCTCCACGCTGATTTCGGCTTTCAATTCACTGACGCTGTCGCCGGCGCTCGCCGCCGCACTGCTGCGGCCGCATGACGCGAAGCCCGATCTCGCCACCCGCATCATCGATCGCGGCGCCGGCTGGATCTTCCGGCCCTTCAACCGCTTCTTCCACAATGCCTCGGAACGCTATGGCCGTGGTGTGGCGTGGCTGCTGCGCAAGACCGGCATCGCGCTCATGGTCTATCTGGTGATCCTGGCAGTGGGCGGACTTGGATTCCTGCGCGTGCCGGATGGCTTCGTGCCAGTGCAGGACAAGGACTATGTCATTGCCTTCGCGCAGCTGCCCGATGCGGCCTCGCTGAGCCGCACCGAGGATGTGATCCGTCGCATGAGCGACATTGTCGGGGCCGAGCCCGGCGTCGAATCGGTGATCGCATTCTCCGGGATGAACGTGACTTCCGGGTTTGGCGTGGCCTCCAACAGTGGCGTCATCTTCGCCACACTCGACCCGCAGGCCAAGCGCGGCAAGGGGCAGTCCGCCAGCGAAATCCAGCAGAAACTGCAGGGCAAGCTGTTCGCCATCGAAGATGCCTATGTGGGTGTCGCGCTGCCGCCGCCGGTGATGGGCATGGGCACGCTGGGCGGCTTCAAGATGCAGCTCGAGGACCGCAGCTCGCTGGGCTACCAGGGCCTGAATCGCGTACTGCAGGATTTCCTTGCTGCCGCGAACCAGACGCCTGGCGTTGTCGGCGTCTATTCGGGTTACCTCGTCAACGTGCCGCAGATCTACGCCGACATCGATCGCGTGAAAGCCAAGCGGGACAATGTGCCGCTGGCCAATGTGTTCGATGCGCTCCAGACCTATCTGGGTTCGCTGTATGTGAACGACCTGAACCTGTTCGGCCGCAGCTATCAGGTGGTTGCCCAGGCCGATGCGCCGTTCCGCGCGCGCAAGGAACAGATCCTCGACCTGAAGACCCGCAATGCCCGGGGCGACATGGTGCCGCTGGGTTCGGTGATGACGGTGCGCGACAGTGTCGGTCCCGACAGTGTGACGCATTACAACGGCTATCTGGCCGCGGACATCAACGGCCAGGCTGCACCCGGGACCAGTTCCTCGGCGGCGCTGGATGCGCTGGCAAAAGTGGCGCGCGAACGGCTGCCCGCGGGCGTCGAATTCGAGTGGACCGACCTGAGCTACCAGGAAATCCTCTCGCGCGGCAGTTCCACACTCATCTTTCCGTTGTGTGTACTGCTCGCTTTCCTGGTGCTGGCGGCACAGTACGAAAGCTGGACGCTGCCGCTGGCGGTGATCCTGATCGTGCCGATGTGCATCGTCTCCGCCATCGTCGGACTGTGGCTCACGGGCGGTGACAACAACATCTTCACCAAGGTGGGCTTCATCGTGCTCGTTGGTCTGGCGTGCAAGAATGCCATCCTCATTGTCGAGTTTGCCTTGCACCTTGAAGAGCATGGCCGCAAGCCTCTGGATGCGGCGATCGAATCCTGCCGCCTGCGCTTGCGCCCGATCATCATGACTTCGCTGGCCTTCATCATGGGCGTGGTGCCGCTGATCTTCTCGTCGGGTGCAGGCTTCGAGATGCGCCATGCCATGGGTGTGGCGGTGTTCTCCGGCATGCTGGGCGTGACCTTCTTCGGCCTGTTCCTCACGCCGGTGTTCTATGTGGTGATTCGCGGGCTGGTGCTGCGCGGCAAAGAGGAGCGCATTGCCAATGTCTGATCGCACGTGCGTCATGATCCGCGCAGCGGTCGCGGTGGCGGTGGCCGCAGTGCTGGCAGGCTGCGCAGTGGGTCCCAACTACAAGGAACCCAGGCCCGAAACCGACGCGGTGTTTACCGGGCAGACGCTGGCCGATGCCGATGCCGGCACACCCGAGCAACAGTGGTGGAAGAGCTTCGGCGATCCCCTGCTGGATGAACTGGTGACCGAGGCGCAGGCGTCGAACCGGACCGTCGCCGCAGCAGAGGCGCGCCTGAAGGAAGCACGCGCTGCCAGGCGCGAGCAGAACTGGTCCTTCGTGCCCGCGCCCACCGCGCATGCCAGCGCCACCTCGCGGCGACAGAGCCTTGGCGGCACGCCCGGCGGCGTGCCCATCACGCGCAACTACGATCTCTACGATGCCGGTTTCGATGCGAGCTGGGAGCTGGATATCTTCGGCCGCGTGCGCCGGGGCAATCAGGCGGCCCGCGCCGATCTCGGCGCTGCGGCGGCCGCGCGCGACGATGTCCGCCTGTCGGTAGTGGCCGAGGTCGCGCGCAATTACTTCGAACTGCGTGGCGCGCAGCAGCAGCTCGCTGTTGCCGAGCGCAATGCAGAGAACCAGAAGCATGCGCTGGACCTGGTGCAGGCAAGGTTTGACGCCGGTCGCGGCACAGCGCTGGATAGCGCCCGCGCCGAAGCGCAGATCGAGACGACGCTGGCTTCCGTCCCGCCACTGGAGGCTGCCGTGGCGCGCGCGCGGCACCGCATCGAGGTGCTGGTGGGCAAGCGACCGGGTCAGCTCGCCGAGCGGCTGGGAACCGTGGCGCCGATGCCGGCATTGCCCACCATGCTTGCCATCGGTGACCCGGCGTCGCTGCTGCGTCGGCGGCCCGACATGCGCATTGCCGAGCGGCAGCTGGCGTCCACCAGCGCGTTGATCGGCGTGGCCACGGCCGAACTGTTCCCGATCATCTCGCTCAACGGCGCCATCGGCTTGCAGGCGCTGAAATTCGACGCGCTCGATGATTACGGCAATGACTATCGCCGCTTCGGCCCGTCGCTGAGCTGGGCGTTTCTCGACATTGGCCGGGTGCGACAGCGCATCAAGCAGGCCGGGGCGCGGCACGAGCAGGCCTTTGCGAACTACGAGCAGGCCGTGCTGGTGGCGCTCGAGGATGTGGAGAACGCGCTGTCCGACTTCAGCCGCGAACGGCGCCGGCAGCAGCATCTGGCTGCCGCCGCAAAGGCCAGCGTGACAGCGGCGGATCTGGCTACGCAGCGCTTTGAAGGCGGCGTCGCGGATTTCCTCACTGCGCTGGATGCCTATCGAACAGCGCTGGAGGCCGAAGACCTGCTGGCACGGAGCCAGACGGCGGCCGCCACGGCGCTGGTGTCACTGTACAAAGCGCTTGGCGTCAGCGTGACCACGTCGGACCCCTGAGTTCGCCGGCGAGAGTGCGCCGCAGCATGGGCGGCGAGCTTCAACGATAGGCCAGGGCCGTTTCAGGCAGAATCGGCAGCGCAATGGACGCGCCGACCGGCTCTGACAGCAGCCTTTCCCACCCAACGCTGGGGCTCGTGGAAGAGGGCATCGAAACCGCCCTGAATCTGGTGGGTGTCGGCGTCTGGGAGCATTTCCTTCCCGAGAATCTCGCCAACTGCTCCGATGGGCTTTATCAGCTGGTGGGCGTAGAGCCTGCCGCTGGCCGGCAGGTCGCCGATTTCTGGAGGCGCCGGGTGCATCCGGATGATCAGGCGCGCCAGCAGCTGGCCTACACCGAATTCATGCAGGGCCTGGTGCCCACCTATGAAGAAATGTACCGCGTGCGGCATGACCAGGGTCACTGGGTCTCGGTGCTGGCCCGCGCCCGCTGGGCCTCACGCGGCAGGGATCGCGTCGGTCGTTGCATCCTCGGCTACCTGATCGATGTCACTGCGCGCAATGCGGATTTCGACCGCCTGCGGGCGCGCGAAGAACGTTTCCGCATGTCGGTCTCGGCGCTGCACGGCGTGGTTTATGACCTGGATCTGCGCACCCACAAGTCCGAGCGCCATGGCCTCAAGCGCATGCTGGGCTACGACTCGCTGGATGCCGAAGACGATTACGGCGGCTGGCTCTCGATCGTGCATCCGGACGACCACACCCGCGTCACACAGAAGGTCATGGCCAGTCGCACCAGTGCCGAAAACTACTCGCTGACGTACCGGGTCCGCCACCAGGACGGCAGCTGGCGCCATGTGCGGCAACACGGCACCTACATGCTCGGACCGGATGCAAGTCCGATCCGCGCCTACGGCATCATCGAGGACATCACCGACGCCGAAGCGCAGCGTGAGCAGCTGCAGATGCACGCGGCCATCATTGAACGCATGAGCGACGGCGTGCTGTTGCTGGCGGTCGACGGCACCATCCTGTTCGCCAACCCCGCGCTCGAAAAAATGTTTGGCTACGAGCGTGGCCAGCTGGATGGCCTGCACGCAGGCCTGCTGAGCTTCCGCAACTCCAAGGACTTCGAAGGCCTGCTGTGCACCGTCTTCGCGGGCACCGAGAACGACAAGACGTCGATCATCGATCTGGAAGGGCGGCACCGCGACAACAGTGTCCGGCCGGTACAGGGCTATTTCTCGTCGCTGCAGCTTGGTGAGCATCGCTGCGTGGTGGCGGTGTTCACCGATATTGCCGAGCGCCAGAAGCTCGAACGCGAGCTGATGCAGGTGGCGACCCGCGTGCAGCAGCGGGTCGGCGGGGACCTGCATGAAGGCCTGGGCCAGCAGCTCGCAGGCATTGCGATGATGCTGCAGGGACTCGGGCAGCGGGCCGGCAATGCCGGCACCCCTGCGCTGCAGGCCGAAGTGGACGGCATCGTCGCACTGGTGAATACGGCAATCCGCAGCACCCGCTCGCTGGCGCGCGGCCTGTCGCCGGTGCGGCCGACTCGCGAGGGACTGATCGAAGGCTTCGAAGAGCTCGTGAACCAGGTTCACGAGCGCTATCACATCCGCGTGCAGCTGGACCTGGTGCTGCCACCGGACCTGCAGCCGGACGAGAACTGTGTGACCAATCTCTATCGCATCGCGCAGGAGGCGGTGCTCAATGCCGCCCGCCATGCCGATGCGGCGAACATCCGCCTGCAATTTCGTATCACAGGGCCGGAAGTCGAGTTGCTGGTGGTGGACGATGGCAAGGGATTTGACCCACTGCAGTTCGCACGCGGCGGCATGGGTCTGCGTATCATGCGGTTTCGCGCACAGCTGGTCGGGGGTTATCTCTCGGTCGAGTCCCGGCCTTCAGGGGGGACTACGCTGCGCTGTCGCTGTCCGCTCATGGTAACCAGGGAAGTCGCATGACACAGCCACAAACGCCAAAGGACGTGTGCCGCGTCATGATCGTCGACGATCATCCGGTGGTGCGCCAGGGCATCAAGCTGATGATCAACGCCGAGGCCGACCTCACCATCTGCGGCGAAGCGCAGACCGAACTGCAGGCGCGCCGCCTGGTGCGTGAACTCAAACCAGATGCCATCGTGGTCGATCTGTCGCTGTCGGAAGGCGACGGCTTCAATATCGTGCGCGATGTGCATGCACATTTCCCCGAGATCCGCATCCTGGTGCTGTCCATGCATGACGAGGCGATCTACGCCGAGCGCCTGCTGTCACAGGGTGCGTCGGGCTACATCATGAAGCAGGCCGCCACCGAGCAGCTCATCACCGCGCTGCGCACGGTGCTGAGGGGAGAGCGTTTCGTCAGCGATGCCCTGCAGCGTACGATGACCACGCGCAAGTCGGATGACGGTGCGCAGCGGTTGTCGGCACGCGAGCTGCAGGTCATCAGCCTGATCGGTTCGGGGCAAGGCACGCGCGAGATTGCAGACAACCTGTCTCTTTCGGTCAAGACGGTGGAGACCCATCGCCTCACCATCAAGCGCAAGCTGGCCCTCGAGACCAATGCGCAGCTGATGCAGTACGCAATCAAATGGCACGGCACATCCGCCGGCTGACCTTCTGGCTGCTCGCAGGCATTGCATCGCTGGCCCTGCTGGCGATCCTCGCGCTGGCGGCGCTGTGGTGGTTCATCGATCCGAATGATTTCCGCGGCCAGATCGAGGCGCGTGCCGGCGCCGCCATCGGTCGCGAAGTGCACCTGAGCGGCAGCCTGCACTGGGAGCTGGGCTCGCAGATCTTCATTGTCAGCGAAGGCGGCGATGTCGCGAATGCGCCGGGCTTCGGTGCAGAGCCGCTGGCAAGCTGGGCGCAGGTGCGGCTGGGCGTTGCGGCGCGACCATTGTTCAACCGGCATGTGCTGGTCGATCGCATCGACATCAAGGGCCTGAAGCTGCGCCTGCAGCGCAATGCGCAGGGGCAGGACAACTGGACATTCAGGCTGGAAGAAAGGGCAGATTCCACAGCGCCCGCATCAGTCACGTTGCACGTTGGGGCAGTGGCACTCAGTGATGCAGATATCAGCTATCGCGATGCAGGCACGGGAGCGGACTGGCACCTCAGCGAGATTGCGTTCAGCGCGCTCCTGCCGGATGACCTGGCGGCGGCAGATCGAGAGTTTCACGACCTCAGGCTCGCCGGGCGCCTGACCGGCGGCCCGCTTGCCGCCGGAGGAGTGCGCTTTGCGCTGGAAGCGGCGTCCGCGCGTGCGACGCCAGAGCTGCTGCGGGTTCCGGCCTTCAAGGCGCAGTGGAATGATGCATCGCTGAGCGGGGGGGTTGAAGCGCAGCTTGGCGCGGACTCTGACATCCGGGCGACACTGGCGGTGGCGATGCCATCGCTGCGAACACTGCTGGCGACGGCTGGCGTCACGCCGCCACCGATGGCCGATCCGGAGACACTCGGTGCGCTGCAGGGGCAATTGGCATTGCACTATGCGGCCGGCGCCGCGGCATTCACTGAGCTGGCTGTTTCGCTGGATGACACCAACCTGACCGGTGAGCTGTCACTGCCAGCCCTTGATCCGCTGGCGCTGCGCTTTACGCTAGACGCCGATCGCGTTGATCTCGACCGCTACCTGGAGCCGGCCGATGTGAAGAGCAAGCCATTCGAATTGCCGCTCGCTGCGCTCAAGGCCATGGACGCAAAAGGCGTGCTGCGCATCCGCAGCGCCAGCCTCGCAGGCGCTGCAGCGAAGGATGTGCGCATCGATGTCGAGTGAAGAGACGCCAGCGCCGATTGCACCGGCGCTGCTCGACTGGCACGACCGTGCCGGGCGCCATGATCTGCCCTGGCAGGTCGACCGTACGTCCTATCGCGTGTGGGTCTCGGAAGTCATGCTGCAGCAGACGCAGGTGGCCACAGTCATTCCGTATTTCGAGCGCTTCATGGCGCGCTTTCCCGATGTGCTGTCACTGGCCAATGCACCTGCTGATGAAGTTCTGCATCTCTGGTCCGGCCTGGGTTACTACGCCCGTGCGCGCAATCTGCAGCGCGCCGCGCAGCAGTTGCGTGATGCACATGCTGGCGCATTCCCCACCGATTTCGACAGTGTGGCGGCGCTCAGTGGAGTGGGACGTTCTACCGCGGGCGCCATCCTCGCGCTGTCCCGGGACCTCGCGCATCCCATCATGGATGGCAATGTGCGGCGCGTGCTGTCGCGGCTGTTCGCCGTGCCGGGGCGCAGCGGCGAACGCGCGTCCGAGAACGAATTGTGGCGGCTGGCCACGCTGCTCACGCCGGTGGACCGCGTTGCGCAGTACACCCAGGCGATCATGGATCTTGGCGCCACGCTTTGTACCCGCAGCAAGCCACGCTGCGGTGAATGCCCGCTGGCCAGCCGGTGCGCTGCGCATGCGCTCGGCAGGGAGCAGGATTTCCCCGCCCCGAGGAAGGCGCTGGTCCGGCGCAAGCGCGACGTATGGATGCTGTTTGCACAGCGCCCCGACGGCGCCGTGCGGCTGGTGAAGCGGCCCGTGCAGGGCGTGTGGGGCGGTCTGTGGTCGCCGCCGGAGTTCGAGTCCCGGATTGCTGTGGAGCAGGCCTTCGCAATGCAGGCAGGCGTCGCTGCGCCCTTGCGCGAAGGTGGATCGCTGCTGCATGTGTTCACGCATTTCGATCTGCTGATCCGGCCGCTGTGGGTGCGTGTACCGCAGGACCTGGGGGTGCGCGAGGAGGCAGGGGCCCTGTGGTATAACGCCGCCCTTCCCGCCAGCGTAGGATTGCCTGCGCCCATCACCCAGCTGCTCAAGAGCCCGCCCCCATGACCCGCAATGTTCACTGCGTCCTGCTCAAGCGCGAGGCCCCCGGCCTCGACCGTGCCCCCTATCCAGGGCCCCTCGGCCAGCGCATTTTCGAGCAGGTTTCCAAAGAAGCCTGGGCCGGCTGGGTGCGCCACCAGACCATGTTGCTGAATGAATACCGACTCACCCCCATCGACCCCAAAGCCCGCAAATTCCTGGAGGCGGAGATGCAGAAGTACCTGTTTGGCGGTGGTTCGGAAAAACCCTCGGATTTTCAGGCTCCCGGAGCCTGATTCGGGCCTCGCGGCCTTGACGCCCCGAAGGCCCCCCCGGTCTAATACGCGCCCCGTCGAGCCCTAATGCCCAGGTAGCTCAGTTGGTAGAGCAGCGGATTGAAAATCCGCGTGTCGTTGGTTCGATTCCGACCCTGGGCACCACTCTCTCTCGTCCGAGAGGGATCGGTTAAAACGCTGTACTGCAGCGGGCTGCCGCGCTGCAAACTTCCTGTGTTCGATATCGTACATACCACTGCCTGCCTGGCAGGCACCGTATGACCATGAACCATGTTCCTGCAAGAGCACAGCGACTGCCGCACGAGAACGCCCTTCTCGCCGCACTGTCCTCGGCCGACTGCGAACGTCTCTCTCACGATCTCGAACTGGTGCCGCTCGCCCTGGGCCAGGTGCTGTATGAATCTGGCGAGACGATGAGTCACGCCTACTTCCCGCTCGATTGTGTCGTTTCACTTCTGTATGTAATGAAGAACGGTGAGTCTGCCGAGATCGCCGTCGTCGGCAATGAGGGTGTCATCGGACTGGCGCTGTTCATGGGTGGTGAATCAACCATGAGCCGCGCGATCGTTCAAAATGCTGGCTACGCCTACCGGCTCAAGGCCCAGGTGCTGAAGGACGAATTTCAAGCCGGTGGAGCGTTGGCCCGACTGCTGCTGATGTTCGCCTCGGCGCTGATCACGCAGATGGTCCAGACTGCAGCCTGCAATCGCCATCATTCCATCGATCAACAGCTCTGCCGCTGGATGCTGTTGAGCCTGGATCGCCTGCCGTCAGAACGAATCAACATGACGGGACAGCTGGTCGGGAACATGCTCGGGTTGGACCTCAAGGAAGTGTCCCTCGCGACGGGTGTGCTGGAGAAGGCCGGGTTGATTCACTACGACAATGGTGAAATCACGGTGCTGAACCGGGCAGCCGTCGAGGAGCGCTCCTGTGAGTGCTACGGGGTCGTCAAGAAGGAAAGCGACCGCCTTCTGCCGCGCGCCGAGCCTGTTCACCAAGCGGTTTGAGCAGGCGGACAACCGCCTGCGGGACAGACTAGATGTTCTCGGTGAAGAGGCATCACTCGCGGCCAAATTGAAGTGCCGCATCAAAGCTCGAGAATGCGCCAGCACCGTAGACTACGAGCGCACTGCGAGTCCCGTCTTCATGTGTGGTGGAGCGTTCGACGGAAAAGACGGAAGACTGCCCATCACCCGACGTCTCCATCAATATGTAGAGGGTTCTGTTGCCAATGGGCTCGCACCACAAGGTAATGCGATCCGGGTGCAATGGCCGGCGTGCTTCTGACTGCTGTTGCATGGTTCAGACGGGATCGCAAAGGTGCAGATCCACAATCCTGGGCCACACTGGGGCGCACGTATGTTCGCTACCGTACCCTGCGTGCGACCAAAGCTAGCGGGTGGGGCCACCAGCAGCTTGTTGCAACCCCGTGGGCCAGCTTCGCAGCGTGCCGCGCCCCAGCCGCTTGGCTTCATAGCAGGCCGTATCCGCCGCCCGGGTCCAGTCTTCAGGGTCCAGAAATGCATTGCTGAACTGCGCGAGGCCCAGGCTTGCACCAGTGGTGTGGATCTGCCCATCCCATGCCGTCCGCAGCGGATTCAGCGACTGTACCAGCCGCTGGCCAATTTCCCGGCCACGCTCAGGTTCGCAGTTGCGCAGCAGCACCACGAACTCATCGCCGCCAAGGCGGCCCACGCAATCCGCGGGTCGTACCGAGCGCCGCAGCACCGCTGCCACATGGCGCAGCACTGCGTCGCCCGCAGCGTGGCCGGCGGCATCGTTGACTGCCTTGAACCTGTCCAGATCCAGTGCAATCACCGCCGCAGGTGTTCCCTCCTGCCGGTATTGCGCGAAGGCCTGGTGCAGATTGCGTTCGAAGGCGAGCCTGTTCAGGAGACTGGTCAGCGGATCGTGATCAGCGCGATGTCGCAGATCCTGCGTGCGCTCGAGGCTGACCGTCACGTCATGCACCACCATGACAAATCCGGTCACCTGCCGGTTGGTGTCCACCACGGGCGTGACCACATCGGTCACAAAGCGGATGCTGCCGTCGGGACGGGTCAGCGCGCAGGGCTCGGCGCGCGGCACGACGATCCTCTCGCGGGAACAGACATCCAGCAGGCACTCGGCGCGGGCCGCGGTTTCGGGGATGGTGAGATCGAGCACGTCCTGGAGCTTCCGGTTGGCCATCACCGCGTAGGGTTTGCCAAGCAGGGTCACCGCTGCGTCATTCATGTAGGTGACATTCCCCGCGGCATCGGCGGTGATCACCGCCTCGCCGATGGATGCCAGCGTGGTGCGCAGCAGTTCACGCTCCGCAGCCAGCGCGGCTTCTGCCTGCCGCCGCTCCTGCAGGCTCTCGACCTGCGCCACAAAATGCAGCGGCGTGCCATCCTCATCGCGCGCCAGCGAGACGGCACAGTTCACCCACACCCAGTCACCATTGCGGTGCTGGAAGCGACGCGTGATCTTGTAGGAGTCGATCTGCTGCGACAGCAGCTTGCCCCAGCGCTCCCAGACATCGTGCAGATCGTCCGGGTGGGCCAGCGACTCGATGCTCATTTCACTGAGCTCGGCCTGCGTGTATCCCAGCATGTGCTGCAGGGTGGCATTGGTGAATGACCAATGGCCGTTGCGGTCCAGCATGATCATTCCCAGCGGGGAGCTTTCCATCGATTCGCGGAACCGTTGTTCACTGGCCCGCAGCGCGCGCGAGATCAATCGGCGGGCGTCGGTTCCCAAACCGACCGCGATGGGCGGCATCGTGGCCGCAATCAATGCGACAAATGGCAGGGCAGCCAGGGATGGCCCCATCTCGTCCCCGGCAAGGCCAAGCGGCTTGAGGCCGAACATCCACAGCGCCAACACGGTGATCACATTGCAGGCGCTCATGATGGACGTGCCGAACGCGCCCATCTGGTATGCCGCCACCATGGGCACGAGCGCGATGATCACGAACGGAAAATGGACGAAACGGACGGCGAGGTAGGTCGCGACCATGCACATCGGCAGCATCAAAAGGTTCTGCCAGACGAACTGCGGTCGCAGCAGGCGCAGCA
>JANPGU010000119.1:0-3468 GCA_031424095.1 Gammaproteobacteria bacterium | reverse complement strand
GCGGCAGGTACTCGGCGGCACTGACGCCCGAGCGCGCGGCCATGATCTTCACGGCATCGGGCTGCGTCTTGGGATCCTCGATGTACGCAACGATCTTGTCCCAGACCTTCACGACCTTCTGCCACTCGGCGCGCCGCGTCTTGACGCTGGCCGGATTCACGGCAAGCACGTCATAGATGAGGCCCGGCTCGTCGGCCGAGGTGTAAAGCGGTTTTGAACCGGGTGCGGCCTTCATCGCTTCGCCCGCGACCGGCTGCCAGGCGCCGATGGCCGAGATGTCCTTGGCGGTCAGCACCTGCGGCATCTCGTTGGTCTTGGCATTGACCAGCGTGACATCCGCTTCCTTCATGCCGGCCTTCTTCAGGCCGTTCAGCAACAGCAGGTGCTCAACCAGGCCCTGCTCGACCGCGACCTTCTTGCCCTTCAGGTCGGCGAGCGACTTGATGCCGGGCTTGGCGACGATCATGTCGTTGCCATTGGAGTAGTCGGTAAGCATGATCATGACGCTCTTGGCGCCGCCGGCGCCGGTGACGAGCGCATCGCCATTGGTCATCGTGACGGCGTCGATCTTGCCGGCCGCAAAGGCTTCCATGGAGGCGGAGTAGTCGAACCATTCGAACTTCACATCAACGCCGGCTTCCTTGAACCAGTTCTTTTCGATCGCCACCTGCCAGGCCACCCAGCCTGGCCAGTCGCTGTAGCCGACCTTCAGCGGCGCAGCGGCCTGGGCGCTGATCGAGGCTGCAGCGGCCAGGGGCAGCAGCAGGCGGGCAAGCCAGCGCTGCATCAAACTTTGGGTCCTGCGTGACTTCATCGTGAACTCCTTGCGGCGGGTCGTGTTACCAAACACATAAAACGTAATACTGTGGGTGGCCATGCAGAAATGGTGCCAACCGCAGGGCGATCGATAGACAGATGTTTTTGTTCGGTTTTCGGTCGCTTGGAGACAACCTGCTGCACGCGACAGGACCCTTCTTGGTGCTTGTTGCACAAAGAAGGGTCGCTCGCGAACCACCCTGCAGTGCGGTGCCGAAGGTTCTAACGCAGAAGAGCGGAGGCGGCAGAGACGCTGAGCAGCTCGCTGAGAACGGCGCCGATCTGCTCGAAGTGATCGGGCTTCAGCACGAAGCGCGACACCCCCAGTGCGCTGCCCGCGTCGATGTCTTCCTGTCGCAGGTACCCGGTGGGCACCACGATTGGAAGCAAAGGCAGTATTTCGCGCACCGCTTGCACCAGATGAAAGCCGGGGGTCCATATTCGGCCAGCGTCCGGTCGAGCGCGGCTGTCAGCATGACCAACACCGCAAGGAGTCCCGACAGAGAACGCCGCACGTTCTGCACCGGCGCGCCCTCCCTCTGTATCTTAGATCACCGGAATCGCAGATTGCTCCGCGTCAGCTGGCCGATGGTGTTGCAGCCCATCAGCTTCATGCCGCGCTCGAGTTCCGCGCGCATCAGGCCGAGCGCCCGTTCCACGCCCGCCTGACCTGCGGCCGCCAGCGGAAAAAGGTAGTAACGTCCGAGGCCGACCGCCTTGGCGCCGATCGACAACGCCTTGAGTACGTGCGAGCCACGCTGCACGCCACCGTCCATCATCACATCGATCCGGTCGCCCACGGCATCAACGATCTCCGCCAGCTGGTCGAACCCGCTGCGCGAGCCATCCAGCTGTCGACCGCCGTGATTGGACAACACGATCCCGGTGCAGCCGATGTCGACAGCGCGCCGGGCGTCTTCGACGGACATCACACCCTTGAGGCAGAACTGGCCGTTCCACTCCTTCACCATGCCGGCAACATAGTTCCAGTCCATGGCGGGGTCGAGCATCTCGCTGAAATAGCGGCCGATCGACATCGAGCCGCCTTCCATGTGGATATGCTCCTCGAGTTGCGGCATCCGGAAGCGTTCGTGGCGCAGGTAGTTCAGGCCCCAGGCTGGCTTGAGCACGAACTGCAGCAGCCCGCCCAGACTGAGGCGCATCGGGATGGAAAAGCCGGTGCGCAGGTCCCGCTCGCGATTGCCACCCGTGATGGTGTCCACCGTGAGCATCATCACATCCACACCGGCCTGCTTGGCGCTCTGCAGCATGGCGCGATTGAGTCCGTGGTCCTTGTGAACGTAGAACTGGTAGCACTGCGGCGTGGTGTAGGCCTTGCGAAGTTCACCGAGGCTCACCGTGCCCAGGGAGGACACGCCAAACAAGGTGCCGAATTTCGATGCGGCGGCCGCGACCGAGTATTCGCCTGTGTGGTGGAACAGCCGCTGCAGCGCGGTCGGCGAACAATAGACGGGCAGCGCCAGCTGCTGGCCCATCACCTTCACCGATAGGTCGATGTCCTTCACGCCACGCAGGACATTGGGTACCAGATCGCAGCGCTCGAAGGCTTCGGTGTTGCGCCGGTAGGTCACTTCGTCGTCGGCAGCGCCGTCGATATAGTTGAACAGCGGCCCTGGAAGTCGCTGCTGCGCCAGTCTGCGGAAGTCGTGGAAGTTGTGGCAGTCCGTCAGGCGCATGGGTGGCGGCTATGCGTAGGCGTAAATGGTGGTGATCACGCCGATCAGCGAAGCCAGCAGCACGCTGTGCTTCACCGTGAACCTGAACAAGCGTGCCTCTTCCTTGCGCGCCATGCCGGTCGCCGCAACCGCCACTGCAATGCTCGTCAAGCTGATCATCTTGCCCATTACGCCGCCGGCCGAATTCGAAGCAGCCATCATCGCAGGATCAAGCCCCAGGCTGTTCGCCGTCACGACCTGCAGGTTGCCGAACAGCGCGTTCGCGGAGGTATCGCTGCCAGTCAGGAACACGCCGAGCCAGCCGAGCAGGGCGCTGAAGAAGGGGAACAGGCGGCCGGTCTCCGCAAATGCCTCACCGAGCGTGACCGTCGCGCCGCTGTAGTTCATCACGTATGCCAGCGCGAGCACGCAGGCCATCGTCAGCAACGAGAAGACGAGCTGCCGCGCAACGCGACCCAGGATTCCGAAATAGGTCGCAAGCGATACGCGCAGCACGATGGCCGCCGCCACCGTCGCCAGTGCGCAGGCGCTGCCGGCCGCTGCCAGCCAGTTGAAAGTGAAGCGGGCCGCGTACGGTGACGGGGTGGCAACGATCGGCAGTCCGCGCTGGATCTGGTTGTGCAGGCCCGGCCAGTCGAACACGACATTCGTTGTTTCGAGTATGGCCTTCGAACCGGGGAAGCCCCAGATCAGCACGAACAGCACGAGGAACAGATAAGGCGACCAAGCCAGCAGCGTGCGCGCAAAGCCATGCGACGCCGGCGAATAGGCGACCTCCTGATGTTCGCCAGGCAGCACGAATGTGTCTTTGGGTTGCCAGAACCGGAACAGCACAACGAGGCCGGTCATCGCTGCAAGGGCAGCGAGGATGTCGACGAGCTGCGGTCCCACGAAGTTGGAGACAAGGAACTGGACGCTCGCAAAACACCCACCGCACACCAGCGCAGCCGGCAGC